>NZ_JBSGBY010000136.1:0-15434 GCF_053601505.1 Nocardia sp. NPDC004722 | reverse complement strand
TCGAGCACCGACCGGGGGAAGGCGTCCCGCTCGGCGATCCGGTTGAGTGCGCCCGCCAGCGAGTGCCCCTCGAGCGGCGCGGGCGTGAGTTCCGCGATGAGCTGCCGGGTTTCGACCAGGCTGTCCGCCGCGGTCTCGCGGGCCAGCCGGATCTTCTCCAGCGCCGGATGTTCCGGGGCGGCGCGCTCGACGGCGTGCAGCAGCAGCTGAATACTGCTGAGCCCCTGGGCGACCGTGTCGTGGATCTCCTGGGCGAGGCGCTCGCGCTCGGCCATCTTGCCCGCGGTGCGCTCCTGCTCGGCGAGAGTGTTTCTGGTGGCGAGCAATTCGTCGATGAGCCGCTGCCGTTCGGCGGCCTCCGCGAACAGCGCCTGGTATCCGAGCCCGATGGCCACCGCCACCAGCGCGCCCAGCAGCGGGCCGATCACACCCGCCACCGTCCAGCCGCGATGCGCGGCGAACCCGACCACCGACACCACCGTGGTCACCAGCACCGCGAGCAGGCCCCAATTGCGCGGCAGCAGATGCAGATACAGGAAGAACAGGCCGAACACGAGATAGACGGCCAGCGGCGCGACGAACACCAGCCCCAGCCACAACAGCGTCAGCACGCCCAGCCAGACGCGGGCGGCGACCAGATCGCGGCGGAATCGCCCGCCGGTGAAGTAGACGCCGAGGAAGACGCCCGCGAGCACGATCACCAGCGCCGGATGCGAGCCGGTGAGGACCTCCTGCACCGCGACCACGACGGTGAGCGCCACCACCATGACATGCAGGCCCACCTGCAGGGCGGAGAAGACCGGGGTCAGCGGCGAGCGATGCACGCGACCAGCTTATGCCCGGCAATTGCCGCGGCATCCATCGAAAGTAGGAAACGCCGACCCTCCCTTGGCTGGGGCCACAACCGTCCCGCTCGACGATGGTTTCCGGCCCCCGCGCGGACAGAGTGGAGTCATGTTCGTCGCACTCCGAGATCTGCGGGCCGCCCGCGGCCGCTTCCTCCTCATCTCCCTGGTGGTCACGCTGGTCGCGCTGCTGGTGAGCTTTCTCAGCGGCCTGACCGCCGGACTGGCGCACCAGAACATCTCCGCCGTCCAGGCTTTGAACACCGACACCGTCGTCTTCTCCGACACCGGTTCGTCCCCGTCCTTCGACGCCTCGACCCTGAGCACCGAGCAGGTGCAGGCTTGGCAGCAGGCGGGCGGCACCGTCGACCCGATCGGCATCAGCCGCACCCGCGCCACGCTCGGCGGCGCGTCGCCCACCCAGGTGGCGCTGTTCGGCGTCCAGGGCACACCTTTCGGCAAGCGCGTGGCAACCGATCCCGGTTCGGTCATCCTGTCCAAGGCCGCCGCGAAGGACCTGAAGGCCGCGACCGGTGACACCGTCGAGCTGGGCTCGGCGTCCTACACCGTGCAGGGCGTCACCGACGACGACTGGTACGCGCACACCCCGGTGGTGTGGATGACGCTGGCGGACTGGCAGTCGCTGAATCCGCACGCCGGCGCGGCCACCATCCTCGCGGTCTCGGGCGTGAGCGATCAGAGCGCGCTGAACGCCGGTGCGCACACCACCACGACCAGCACCAAGGATTCGCTCAACGCGATGTCCTCCTACAAGGCCGAGAACGGCTCGCTGACCCTCATGACGGTCATGCTGTTCGCCATCTCCGCGTTGGTGATCGGCGCGTTCTTCACGGTGTGGACCGTGCAGCGCGCACCCGATATCGCCACCCTGAAAGCCCTCGGCGCGACCACCGGTTCGCTGGTCCGCGACGCCCTGAGCCAGGCACTGATCGTGCTGCTGCTGGGTGTCGGCGTGGGTGTCGGGATCACCGTGCTGGCAGGCGCGTTCATGGGCGGCGCGGTGCCGTTCGTGCTCAGCGTGAGCACCACCCTGTTCCCCGCCTTCGCCCTGATCGTCCTCGGCCTGCTCGGCGCGACCTTCGCCCTGCGCTTCCTCGTCACCACCGATCCCCTCACCGCCCTGAACCAGGCCCGCTGATGACCACGGTTCCCTTGTCTCCCAGGAGCATCGCGATGACCAACACCCTCACCGTCTCCGATCTGACCCTGACCTTCCCCGACGGCGCCGAGCGCATCACCGCGCTCGACCACGTGAACCTGCGGGTGGCGGGCGGCGAGATCGCCGCCATCACCGGGCCTTCCGGTTCGGGCAAGTCGACACTGCTGGCCACCGTCTCCACGCTGCTGCGCCCGGACTCGGGCCGAGTCGAGCTCGAAACCGCCTCGAGCACGCTGGATCTCGCAGGTCTGAGCCGTCGTGACGCGGCGACGTTGCGCCGCGATTCCATCGGCATCGTCTTCCAGCAGCCGAACCTGGTGCCCGCGCTGACGGCCCTCGAACAGCTCGAGGCGATGGTGCACCTGGGCCAGACCTGGTTCGTCTCCCCGGCCCGTCGCCGCGAAACCCGCTCGCGCGCACGCGATCTGCTGGGCGCGGTCGGCCTGTCCGGCCATGAGAACAAGCGCCCCGCGCAGCTCTCGGGCGGTCAGCGGCAGCGCGTGAACATCGCCCGGGCACTCATGAACGATCCGTCGTTGCTGGTCATCGACGAGCCGACCAGCGCGCTGGATCAGGAACGCGGAGCGGCCATCATCGAATTGATCGTCACTATCGTGCGTTCACACGGCGCGGCGACCTTGCTTGTCACCCATGACCTTTCGCACCTGGATCAGATGGACAGCGTCTACCGAATGGTCGACGGCGTGCTCACTCCGCAGCAGGCCGCGCTCGCGGCGTAACGGCCCGGGCGGCCCGGTCCCGAATCCGAAGAATTTCTCGGACCAGTTCTTCGGGTTCGTGGACCGTGAACTCGACGTCCAGTTCCAACAGGCGATGCGCGATCCACAGCGGCAGATCCTCCCGCCGCATATCCAGCACGCAGGCCGAATCACCCCGGGCCGCAATCTCTCCCGGCCCCTCCCCGAATCGACCGATCACTTTCTCCGCGGGCGCCTCGATATCGACCAGGAAGCGCTGCGTCGACAGCCCCCAGTCGGTGCGCTGGCCGACCACGTAAGCGGCGGGATCCGACGCGGGCAGCTCCCGCGCCACGAACCGCGCACCGGTCGCCTGCACCCGCTCGACGCGATCGACTCGGAAAACCCGCCAATCGTCGCGATCCAGATCGAATCCCACCAGATACCAACGGTGTTTGTGCGGCACCAAGCCCACCGGCTCGATATTGCGGCGAGATTCGGCCCCCGCCGCCGACAGATAGGCGAATCGCACTCTCTCCCTATTGGTTATCGCGGCGGCGAGCGCGGTGAGCAGTTCGGGATCGATAGGATTCGCGCCCGCCCCGGGCGTGACAGTGGCGGCTCCCAGGACCCGAACTCGCCGACGCAGTTTCGCGGGCAGCACCTGCTCCAGCTTGGCGAGCGCCCGCACCGACGCCTCCTCGATCCCCGCGATCGACGCCCCCGCCGCCGCCCGCAGCCCGACCGCGATGGCCACCGCCTCCTCGTCGTCGACCAGTAGCGGCGGCATGGCGGCCCCGGCGACCAGCCGATACCCACCGGTGGCGCCCATGCTGGCCTCGACCGGATACCCGAGCTCGCGCAGCCGGTCGATATCGCGCCGCACGGTACGGTCGGTGACCCCGAGCCGTTCGGCCAGTTCGCTTCCGGGCCATTCACGCGGGGTCTGCAGCAGAGACAGCAGCCGCAGCAGTCGTGCCGGTGTATCGCTCATGGACTCCATCCTCCACCCGAAGTAGGACCGCATCGGTCCTACACACCCGAGACACACGATTCTTGACCGAACGGTCTCGATAGCGGTAGCGTGCTCGGCATGGCGAGGACCAAGGAGTTCGATCCCGACACCGTCTTGCGCCGTGCTCTCGAATTGTTCTGGGAGCGCGGGTACGACGCGACGTCGATGTCGGATCTGGTTGAGCATCTTGGGATTGCCAAGGCGAGCATCTACGGCACCTTCGGCGGCAAGCGGGACCTGTTTCTGAAGGCGTTGCAGCGCTACCTCGAGACCACCGATCCGGTGATCATGGCGGAGCTCTCCCAGCCGGGGCCGGTGCTGCCCGCCGTGCGGGCGCTGGTGGAACGCTTCATCCGCGAAGCCTCAAGTCCGGACTCGCATTTGGGCTGCATGGTGGTGAACAGCGCGGTGGAGCTGGCGCGCCGCGACGAGTCGGTGGCACGCCTGGTGGAGTCCAGCTGGGCGCACCTCGAGACGACCCTCACGGCGGCGCTGTTGCGCGCTCGCGCACAGGGTGAATTGTCCGCGGATTCCGATCCGCGCGCGCTTGCCCGATTCCTCCTGGTCTTCTTCCAGGGGATCCGGGTATTGGAGCGCGCACCGGATTCGGCTGTGCGCCTGGCGGATGCGGCCGCGATCGCCGTATCCACGCTCCGCTGAACGCTTTTGCGATTCATCCACAGCCTTTTTGCCCATCCACATTCAAGACCATTCGTTCCACAAACAAGGAGTTGCGTCTCATGACCACCCGTTTCGACGAAAAAATCGTGCTGATCACCGGCGGAGCCGGAACCATCGCGGGCGCGACCGCGCAGGCCTTCGCCGACCGTGGCGCGACCGTCGTGCTGGCCGGGCGCGACGGCGAACAGCTGGCCCGCGCGGCCGCGGAAATTCGCACCGACGGCGGCAAGGTCGACTGGGTGCAGGCCGATGTCACCGACGCCTTCCAGATCGAGGCCATGGTGGACGAGGTGGTGCGACGGCACGGCGCGCTGCACGTGGCATTCAACAATGCCGGCATCCTCGGCACCCCCGCACCCGTCGGGGAACTGGACGATATCGACTGGCATCGGGTCATCGATGTCAATCTGACCGGGGTCTTCCTGTCCATGAAGCATCAGATCGCGCATATGCGCGGCACTGGCGGCGGGGTCATCGTGAATATGGCGTCGAATATCGGCGCGCACGGCCGCCGCCCGGGACTCGCCGCCTATGCCGCGTCGAAGGCCGCTGTGAGTGCGCTGACGCAGACCGCCGCGCGCGACCATATCGGTGACGGCATTCGCATCAATGCGGTGAGCCCCGGCGCGACCGATACGCCGATGTCTTTCCGCCCCGGTGAAACTCGCGCCGATCGCGATGCGCGCATGCTCACCGCGAATCCGATCGGTCGGGTCGGCGATCCGGCGGAGATCGCGGCGGCGGTGGTGTGGCTGGCCTCGCCCGAATCGAGTTTCGTCATCGGGCACGATCTCGTCATCGACGGCGGCGCGACCGCCTGAACCCTCACAGCCGAGTACCGGGCGCTGCGAAATTTCGATAGCAGAATGGAAGTGGGCTGTTGAACCGGCAGACATCCAACTGTCATCTGCGCTGACTAATGTGCTGGGAATTCGCAGGTCGCGGTATTAGGAGCAGTCTCGATGAGGGACACACTGCCATCCAAGAACCAAGTCCTTCAGGCGTGCCGGGGGACGGGTCAGCCCGGACATCCACTCCTGCGCGCCGCGCACGATCTGACCTCATTACATGAGCGTTTACTCTGCGCGGAGCGCGATGAGCTGGCCGAACTCGAAACGGTTCGAACGCATTTGGTGAACGACATCGATTGCTGGGTGACCGCGCAATTACCGCCCTCGCACGGCGCGGCCCGCGTGCACACCGAAACGCTGGGGGCGGTCATCGACCGCCTCGCCCGCCTCACCGCCGCCGCCTATGCCGCGCTCGCCCGCGAATCCGGCCAGGAGCTCACCATCGCCTGGGAGCATCTGGCCGAATTGGCGGTCGGCTACGAGGATTTGGCGTCGGAGGTCACCACCGGAAGACGCCGCCTACCCGGTACCCACTGAGGTTCGCTCGGCGACCGCACGCCGGAGCGCGGCCTTGTCCGATTCATCGAGCCAGCACCCTTCCACCGCCGTGTCGGTGAAGGCGAGCAGCTGTCCGGTGTCGTAACCGAGGGCTTCGTGCACGACCCGGAAATCATTGGTCGGGTCGGTGCCGAACATCGGCGGATCATCGGAGTCGATGGTGACCCGCAAGCCCGCGTCGACCATGGCGGCGATCTTCTCGTGCTTGCCGTTGCCGGACCCGGAATAGCGTCCGATATCGGAACTGACCGGCGTACAGGTGAATACGATGCCCTCGTCCCGGCAGCGCGCCACGTGCCCGGGACTGTCGACCACGTGATAGCCGTGGTCGATGCGCGTGCAACCCAGAACATCCAGCAGCACATCGATATTCGCGGACGGACCCGATTCCGAGTGCGCGGTCCGCCGGAGTCCGGCCCGCCCCGCGATCGCGAACGCCTCGTGGAAAAGTACTGGCGGCCCGTGGATCTCGGCATAGTCCAACCCGATCCCCACCACTTCGTCGCACCGATGGTCGAGCACCTGCCCGACCAGTTCGACCGCGGCGGCGGGCGTGTCCTCCCGATTGATCGCCACGATGATCCGGCTGTCGATCCCGGTGTCCGCCTTGGCCTCTCGCATCCCCGCCAGCACGCCGTCCAACACCGTCCGGTACTCGACGCCGGGATGCGACTGCGGACTGACGAAGATCTCCCGGTACAGCACGCCGTGTTCGGCTCCCAGTACCGTCAGCGACTCGTAGGTGGTGCGCCGGAAGTCGTCGGCGTCCCGCATCACCTGCCCCACCAGGTCGTAGACTCGCAGGAATTCGTCGAGATCCTCGTGGCTGTCGATGTCGTACAGATCCGCCGCGCTCCGTCCATCCGGTGGCGTGACCCCGTGTTTGCGGGCCAGTTCCAGCACGGTCCCCGGCAGGACCGACCCGGTGAGATGGCAGTGCAGGCTGACCTTCGGCAGCGCCCGGTAGGGAATGGTCACGCGCGTTCCCCCTGCTGTGCCGCCAGCACCCGCGCGGCCTCACGCGGGGCGTTCGCATTCGGTTGCAGATAGCGCGAACCCGCGAGCTTGACCCGCAGATGCTCGGCCACCGTGACCGGCTCGTACTTGCTGCCGTCGCCGATGCAGGACGGCAGCGTCTCGATGACCGCGTCGGCATTTCCGTCGCAGAAATACGCCGCGCTGCGGCGACGCCGGATGGTGCCGTCCACCACCGGCGGCTTCACCCGGTGCAGGGTCGACAGCCACCGTTCATTGGTCCAGCGGGCCATGAGATCCCCGAGATTCACCAGCAGCGCTCCGTCCGCGGGCGCGACGTCGTGCCAGATCCCGTCCGCGCCGAGCACCTGCAGCCCCGCGACCTGATCGGCCCACAGCACGGTGAGGATGCCGTAGTCGGTGTGTTCGCCCATACCGGTGAGGTCGCCGTCGAGATCGACCGTGCCGGGCGGCAGCGCGTAGTTGTTCATGCGCAGGACATCCTGCGAGTGATCGATGAACGGTGCGAAGTACCCGGCGGGCAACTCCAGCGCCTGCGCGAAGGCGTCCGCCAGGGTGCGCGCCACCCGCGCGGCCTCGTGGAAATACGCCGACACCGGTGCACGGAAGTCCGGAACCTCGGCGGGCCAGACGTTTTCGGCGTAGTCGATGATCGACAACTCCAGTCCCGGATGATCCGAGGCCGCGACCCCGATATTGAACGCCTCGAAGAAGTCGTTCATCCGCGACGCCTGCTCCACACCCAGGCTCAGGCTCAAACTCTCGCTCTTGGGCGGCGAATACCCCCGGTTGATCGGCGGCGGTACCCGGTACTGCTTTTTCACCTCGAGTTCCAGGCCGAAGAATCCATCCAGCGCCGCGGCGAATCCGTCCAGAATCTCCTGCGGCACACCGTGTCCCACGACCTGCATGAACCCGACCGTGCTACAGGCTGCGTCGATCGCGCGCGCCACCGCCTTGCGGGCCTCCGCATCACCGTCGGTGACGTAGGCGGTGATATCGATGATCGGTACCTCGAATGTCACAGTTCATCCTTCCGGTAGGAAACGGTCAGGTAGTAGACGAGCCCGCCGACCAGCAACCCGGCCGGGACACTCAGATCGGCTCCGCCGCACAGCTTCGCGATCGGTCCGGTGAACACCGTGGTGTCGATGCACAGCAGCGCCGCGATCATCCCCGCCGCCTGCGCCAGCACCCCCGGCCAATGCAATCCGCGCGCGGACTCCAGGTCGTAGCGCCCCCGCCGCAGCAGATAGTCGACGATGTAGATGGCCGCCCACGGCGCGAACCAGACGATCATGAACAGCAGGAAGTTGCTGACGAAGGTGTTGAAGTTCGCCGAGAACACCACGATCGCGCCGATGATCGCGCAGATCACCCCGTCCAGCACCACCGCCTGCCAGCGGCCGACGCGAATCCCGATGGCCTGCAAGGTGACCCCGGACGAATACAGGTCGATGGCATTGAGCGAGATCATCTGGACGATCACCAGCACCAGATACGGCGCCAGGAACCAGCCCGGATACACACTGGGCAATCCGCTGATCGGGTCGGTGGCGTCCTGCGTCAGCATGGCCACCCCGATGCCCAGCACCATGAGCAGCGCCTGTGGAATCGCGCCGCCGATGGTCACGGCGGCCACGATGCCGCGCCGTGAGGTGCGAGCCGGGAGATAGCGCGAGTAATCGGTGGCATTGGGCGTCCACCCCAACCCGCTGGCACTCGACGCCAGCGCCACCCCGCCCAGGAACGCGGCCCAGCCGGCCGGATGCCCCACAGTCGCATGCCATTTGTCGGCGGTCAGCCACGCCATCACCAGGAACAGCGCCGCGAACGGCACGACCAGCAGGTTGAGTGCCTTGGTGATGGCCGCGTGCCCGAGGCTCGGCAGCAGGCTCTGCGCGATCGAGAACACCACCAGCAGCATGACTTTGACACCGGTCGAAACATGCACCCCGGCCAGATCCAGCAGCGCCGATCCAGCCAGCACCAGGATCACCAGATCCAGTACCTCGTAACCGATCTGCATGAGCCAGTTGCAGAAGGCGATGGGCCGCATGCCATTGCGACCGAAGGCGGCCCGACTCACCGCGAAGGTGGTGGTCCCGGCCGCGGGGCCGGGCAGGCTGGCCAGTCCGGTCAGCACCCAGGTGGCGGTGCCGATGGCCACGGCCGCCAGGGCCTGCCAGAGATTGAGGCCGAGGGCGACGAGCAGCGTCCCGTACACCACGACCTGGACGTTGAGAATGACGCCGCTCCACATGAATCCGAGCCGCCGCACGGTTCCGGTGCGTTCGGCCTCCGGAATGTGTTCGATGCCGCGCTGTTCGACCAGGCGCGGGGCAGGCTGGGTGGTTGTGGTGACTGGCGGGTCGCCGTCGATGACCGACATCGGGCACGCTCCGAGTAAAGCAGGAGTGATAAGTGACAGCAATCAGATTGGCGTTCTTGTATGGCGTGGACGTTCACGCGCGTCACGATCGTGTAAACGGCCGCCTGGTCGCACGAAACCCGGATCGGGCAGACTGGGCAGTGTGAAAGAGACGGGCACGGCGGCCACAGAGCCCGACGAGTCGACCCTGGCGGAGCTGGTCGGCAGTATGGTGCGCGGGCTGCGTGAGAAGTCAGGGCTGTCGATGCGGGAGCTGGCCAAGCGGGCGGGCATCAGCCAGCCGTTCCTGAGCCAGATCGAGCGCGGGGTGAGCGCGCCCTCGATGCTGACCACCTATCGGCTGGCGACCGCGCTCGGCGTGACGCCCGGCGATCTGCTGCCCGCCCCCGAGAGCGACCGGGTGACGGTGGTGCGCGCGGACGAGGGCCTGCGGCTCCCGGTGGGCGACCGTCCGGACGCCGCGGTGGGCCGGGCCCTGCACATGCGCCCGAACAGTCCGCTCGAAGTCATCGAATACCTGGTGGAGCCGGGCCAATTCATTGGCGGCTGGTTCGAATCCACCGGTGTGACCGGCGTTTACGTGGTGTCGGGTCAGCTCGAGGTCGAGTTGGTCGGGGTCGGCAAGGTGCGTCTGGGCCCGCGCGATTTCGTCGACTATCCCTCGACCATCCGCGATCGCTGGCACCTGGTCGATGACCAACCGGCGCATGTCCTGCTGGTCATCGCCCAACCCCACTGAGTCACGGACGCTGCGCCGCGTACCAGGCCAACAGTTCCGGGTCGTCGACGGCGGTCGGCGCGACCACGGTCGACACCTCCGCGCCCTGGAACAGCTTCTTGATCGGCACTTCCAGCTTCTTGCCGGTGCGGGTGTGCGGAATGCCGGGAGCTTCGATGATCACGTCGGGCACGTGCCGCGGCGACACCTCCGCGCGAACGGTCGCGTTGACCTTCTGCTTCAGCTCGTCGGTGAGTTCCACACCCGGGGCCAGCGTCACGAAAAGCGGCATCCAGTACTCGCCTTCGGGCAACTCGACGCCGATGACCAGCGCCTCGGCGATCTCCGGCAACGCTTCGACGGCCTGATAGATGTCGGCGCTGCCCATCCGGATGCCCTGACGATTCAACGTCGAGTCCGACCGGCCGTGCACGATGATGCTGCCGTGCTCGGTGATGGTGATCCAGTCGCCGTGCCGCCAGACGCCCGGGAACATCTCGAAGTAGGCGTCGCGGTAGCGGGATCCGTCCGGGTCGTTCCAGAAGGCGACCGGCATGGACGGCATCGGTTTGGTGATGACCAGTTCGCCGACCTCGTCGCGGACCGGGTTGCCCTGCTCGTCCCAGGAGTCCAGGGCCACACCGAGATACGGGGCCGAGAGCTCACCGGGCCACACCGGCACGGTGCGCACGCCGCCGATGAACGCCGAGACCACATCGGTGCCGCCGCTGATCGAGGCGACCGGGACGTGCGCACCGACATTGTCGCGCAACCACAGTGAGGAGGACGGCGGCAGCGACGAACCGGTGATGCCGACCAGCCGCAGCGCCGACAGGTCGTGGTCGGCGCGCGGCACGGACCCGGCCTTGATACAGGCCAGCACATAGCCGGGGCTGGAACCCAGAACGGTCGTGCGCGTGCGAGCGGCCAACTCCCACAGCGCATCCGGTCGCGGTGCGGCCGGGCTGCCGTCGTAGCAGACGATGGTCGCGCCCACCAGCAGTCCGGCGACCTGGAAGTTCCACATCATCCAGCTCGGGCTGGTGTACCAGAAGAACGTGTCTTCCTCACTGATATCCGATTGCAGCGCAACGGCTTTCAAATGCTCCAGCAGCACCCCGCCGTGCCCGTGCACGATGCCCTTGGGCTTGCCGGTGGTGCCGGAGGAGTACAGCACCCAGAGCGGATGCGCGAAATCGACCTGCTCGGCGGGTAGATCGACATCGTCGCCGGGCTCTACGGCCTGCCAGGCGATCGAGTCCGGCACGGTCGCGCCGATCCGCGAGACGACAACGGTCGCGGCCAAGGTCTCCAGCCCCGCCCGCAGCGCCGCGATATCCGCGGTCTTGTCGTGTGTCTTCCCGCCGAAGCGGTACCCGTCGGCCGTGACCAGCACCTTCGGTTCCAGCTGCCCCAGTCGGTCCAGCGCCGCCTGCGCGGAGTAGTCCTGCCCGCACGCGCTCCACACGGCCCCGATCGAGGCGGTGGCCAGGAAGGCGATGACCGCCTCGGCGATATTCGGCAGATATCCGGCGACCCGGTCACCGCGACCAACCCCGAGCTCGCGCAGGGTCCGGGCGAAGCCTGATGCCGTGGCGATCATCGCGGCCCAGGAGATTTCGGTGATCACACCGCTCTCGTCCACCGACAGAATGGCCGGACGGTCATCGCGAACGTGCCGCACCACCTGGTCGACGTAGTTCAGCGTGGTACCCGGAAACCACTGCGCCCCAGGCATTTCGGCCGATCCCAGCACCTCACCGGCGCGCTCGCCGAGATCGAAGTAGTCCCAGAGCGCACCCCAGAACCCCGCCGGATCGTCCACCGACCACCGCCACAGCGCCCGATAGTCCGGCAGGGTCTCCCCCGTGCGCTTCTCGACGAACAGCCCGAAGCTGGTCACCTGCGCCTCGGCGATATCCGACTCGCCCGGCACCCACTGTGGTTCCACCGCAATACCTCCTACGACGCGAATCCCGCGCTACCGGCGGTGGCCGCCCGCTGCACGATCCGCTCGGCATGCCGGATGACCGGCATGTCCACCATGCGCCCCTCGAAGGTGAAAACCCCTCGATGGTTGGGTGCCTCCGCCAATACCCGGCTCGCCCAGTCGACTTCCGCCGGGGCGGGCGCGTAGGCGGTCCGGATCACCGGTACCTGGCTGGGATGAATGGCCACCTTGGCGTCGAACCCGATGGCCACCGCGTCGGCCGACTCACCGGCCAGCCCGTCCAGATCCTTGATGTCCAGATACACCGAGTCCAGCGCGAACTTCCCGTAGGCCTTGGCGGCCAGCAGGGACTGCGAGCGCACATGCCGCGCCACGTCCCGGTATCCGCCGTCCGCGTGCCGCGAGGAGTTGCCGCCCAGCGCCGCGACCAGATCCTCCGCGCCCCACATGACGCCGATGGCATTGCGCACCATGACCGCCCGGCCGACCGCCAGCGCGCCGAGCGGGGATTCGATGAGCGCGATCACCTCGTAGTCGGCCAGCCGCGTGATCTGTTCGGCCGATTCGCATTTGGGCAGCATGATGCGCCGGTATTCGGTGCGGACCAGCGCGTCCAGATCGAGCATGTGCTCGAGCGTGCCCGCGGCGTTGACCCGGATCACCGTGCGTTCGGGGTCGAGCGGGGTGGCGATGAGCGCCTCGCGCGCCGCCGCCTTGTCGGCCTCGGCGACCCCGTCCTCGAGATCGATGATGACCACGTCGGCCGCGGCGAGCGCCTTGCCGTAGCGCTCCGGCCGGTCCGCCGGACAGAAAAGCCAAGCGGGACCGGGCATTTCCCAGCTCATGTGGGCTGCTTTCTGACTAGGGTTTTCCTGACGGCGGTAGCGACGACATCCCCATGCTGATTGCGACCGGTGTGCGCGAAACTGACAATGCCCTCGCCCGGCCGACTCTTGGATTCCCGCAGATCAGTGACCACGGTCTCCGCGTACAGGGTGTCGCCGTGGAAAAGCGGTTTGGGGAAAGCGATTTCGGAGAAGCCCAGATTCGCGACGATGGTGCCCTGGGTCAGCTGCGCCACCGACAGACCCACCAGCGTGGACAGCGTGAACATGGAGTTCACCAGTCGCTGGTTGAACGGCGGCAACGCCTCGGAGAACGCCGCATCCAGATGCAGCGCTTGCGTGTTCATGGTCAGCGTCGTGAACAGCACATTGTCGGCCTCGGTCACGGTGCGGCCGGGCCGGTGCTCGTACACCACGCCGATCTCGAACTCGTCGAACCACAAGCCGCGCTGGACGACTCGCTTGGTTGCCGGTGCTGCGTCGGTCACAGCCCGAGCTCCCGCCCGATCAGCATCAACTGCACCTCCGTGGTGCCCTCACCGATTTCCAGGATCTTGCTGTCGCGATAGTGCCGCGCCACAGCATATTCGTTCATGAACCCGTAGCCACCGAAGATCTGCGTGGCGTCGCGGGCATTGTCCATGGCGGCCTCGCTGGCGACCAGCTTGGCGATGGACGCCTGCTTCTTGAAGGGCTTGCCCGACAGCATGAGTGCGGCCGCGTCGTAGTAGGCGGTGCGGGCCATGTGGGCGCGCGCCTCCATGCGCGCGATCTTGAACGCGATGGCCTGGTAGCTGCCGATGTTCTGCCCGAACGCCTGCCGCTCCTTGGCGTAGCGCACGCTCTCGTCCACACAGCCCTGGGCCGCGCCCACCGACAGCGCCGCGATGGCGATGCGGCCCTCGTCCAGAATGCGCAGGAAGTTGGCGTAGCCGCGGCCGCGCTCGCCGAGCAGGTTCTCGGCAGGCACCCGGACATCGTCGAACGAGAGCGGATGCGTGTCCGAGGCGTTCCAGCCGACCTTGTTGTAAGCGGGGTGCGCGGTGAATCCGGGGGTGTCGGTCGGCACGATGATCGTCGAGATCTCCTTCTTGCCGTCCACCCCGCCGGTCACCGCGGTCACCGTCACCAGCCGGGTGATGTCGGTGCCGGAGTTGGTGATGAACTGCTTGGAGCCGTTGATGATCCAGCTGTCGCCGTCCTGCACGGCGGTGGTGCGAGTGCCGCCCGCGTCACTGCCCGCGCCCGGCTCGGTGAGCCCGAACGCGCCCAGCGCGCGACCGCTCGCCAGCAGCGGCAGCCACTCGGCCTTCTGCTTGTCGTTGCCGAAGCGGTAGATCGGCATGGCCCCCAGCGAGACGCCCGCCTCCAGCGTGATGGCCACGCTCTGGTCGACCTTGCCGAGTTCCTCGAGCGCCAGGCACAGCGCGAAGTAGTCGCCGCCCATGCCGCCGAACTCCTCCGGGAACGGCAGGCCGAACAGGCCCATATCGGCCATACCCGCGACCACCTCGTACGGGAAGCTGTGCTCGGCGTCATGCTTGGCGGCGACCGGGGCCACCACCTGGTTCGCGAAATCGCGCACGGTGAGCGCGAGTTCGCGGTACTCGTCCGGCAGGGTTCCGGTGGACAGGAAATCGGTCATGACGGGGTGTTCTCCTCGGCGATGATGCGGGCCAGCGGCTGGTCAAGTTTCACTTGGCTACCCGCCTGAACGAGCAGCTCGACGCGACCGGCCACGGGCGCGGTCAGCGAATGTTCCATCTTCATGGCCTCGACGACCACGATGGCGGTGCCGGCGGCGACCAGATCGCCATCGGCCACCGGGGTGGCGATCACGGAACCCGGCATCGGACTCTTGATCTCGGCGTCGCCGACATGCGCGTCACCCGCCCGCACGTCGGCCTCGGCGACCTCGCGCAGCTGCGCGGTCCCGGTCCGATCGGCCACCCAGATCTGACCGTCGCCGACCGCGACCCGGAAGCGCGACCGCAGCCCGTCCAGGGCCAGCATCAGGGTGTCACCCTCGGAATCGACCGTCAGCGTCCGCTTTTCGCCGTCCTCGAGCCAGGCGACGGCCTGCGCCGGAGTCCCGGACAGGTAGACATGCGCGGTGCGCTCCCCGCCGATCAGTCGGATACCGACAGGTGCGTGCGCACCCGCTCGCCAGCCGGTCGGCTGCTCCCACGGATCGGCGGCGGCACTGCGCCAGCGATCCAGCCACAACCGCGCGGCCGCGGCGATGAACTGCTCATCCGTCACCGACGCGGGCGCGAAGTCCACCGCCCGCCGGTCCAGCAGCCCGGTATCCAGCCGTCCCGCGACCACATCCGGATCCGCCAGCAGGAACCGCGCGAAATCGGTATTGGTCCGCACCCCGAGGATCTGCGTATCCCGCAGCGCCGCATCGAGTTTGGCGATGGCGGTGGCCCGATCCGGTCCGTAGGCGATCACCTTCGACAGCATCGGGTCGTAATCGGAGCCGACCACCGTCCCGGCCCGCAGCCCCGAATCCACCCGCACGCCCGGCCCGTTCGGCTCCGACAGCGCCAGCACCGTGCCGCCGGTGGGCAGGAAATCGCGACCCGGATCCTCGGCGTACACGCGCGCCTCGATCGCGTGCCCGGTGAGCTTGATGTCCTCCTGCGCGGCCGCCAGCTTCTGCCCGGCCGCGACGCGCACCTGACATTCCACCAGGTCCACG
>NZ_JBSGBY010000135.1:0-15462 GCF_053601505.1 Nocardia sp. NPDC004722 | reverse complement strand
CCCAGGCCCAGCAGGTATTCCAGGGTCTCCGGCGGGATCGCGGCGGCACCGGAGGCGGCGACCTTGAGCTCGTCGAAGCCCAGGGCGCGGCGCAGTCGACGGGACCGAGATCATCGGCGCGGCCGAGGCCGAGCTGCGCCCGCTGCGCGGCACCCGCGCCGCGATGGTGTTCCAGGAACCCCAGACGGCCCTGAACCCGGTGCAACGCATAGGAACCCAGATCGCCGAGGCGCTGCGGGCGCACCGGCCGATCGGCAAATCCGAGGCCCGGGGCCGCGCCGTCGAACTGCTCGGACTGGTCGGCATCCCGGAGCCCGGCAAACGCGTCGACTGGTACCCCCACCAGCTCTCCGGCGGCCAGAAACAGCGCGTGGTCATCGCGCTCGCCCTCTCCGGCGACCCTGACCTGCTCATCGCCGACGAGCCCACCACCGCCCTCGATGTCACCGTCCAGGCCGAAATCCTCGACCTGCTCCGAGACATCCAGCGCCGCAACAACACCGCCATCCTCTTCATCACCCACAACCTGGGCGTCGTGGCAGCCATCGCCGACCGCGTCGTGGTGATGCGGGCGGGACAGGTCGTCGAAACCCAGCCGGTGCGAGACCTTTTCGCCAGCCCGCAGGATCCGTACACCCGTGAGCTACTCGCCGCGGTGCCCACCTTGCCTGACACCGCGGCAACGACCGCCCCCGCCGAACGCGCCGCGGCCAAACCCGCCACACCCATCGCCGCCGAGCTCAGCGTGGTTCAGGCGGACTCCGAGCCACCGGTGGACTCCGAGCCGTCGGTAGCCGCCAAGGCGGAAATCGCGGCCGCCGAACCGGTGCTGCGGATCAGTGGCCTGTCGGTCGTCTACCGCCAGCGGCGGCGTGAATTCCAAGCCCTGCACGATATTTCGCTGACCCTCGCGCCACGCGAGGTAATCGGTCTGGTGGGGGAGTCGGGGTCGGGGAAGAGCACGCTCGGCCGGGCCGCGCTCGGGCTGATCCCGGCCGCCGCCGGAGAGGTGGTGTTGCAGGGCGTGTCGCTGTCCGGTCTGCCCCGGCGCGAGCTGCGCGGGCTGCGCAAACAGGTCGCGCTGGTGCATCAGGATGTGACGGCCTCGCTGGATCCGCGCCGCAGCGTCGAGGATTCCATCGGCGAACCGTTGCGGGTGCATCGCGCGGCCTCGGGGGCGCTCTTGCGGGCGCGGGTGGGTGATCTGCTCGAGTCCGTCCGCCTGCCACGCGATTACGCCGCGCGCCGCCCGGGCGAGTTGTCCGGCGGGCAGCGGCAGCGGGTCGCGCTGGCCCGCGCACTCGCCTTGGCGCCGCGGTTGCTGGTGGCCGACGAGCCGACCAGCGCACTGGACGTCTCGGTGCAGGCGCAGGTGCTGGACCTGTTCGCCGACCTGCGCGCCGAATACGGCTTCGCCTGCCTTTTCATCAGCCACGATCTGGCGGTGGTGCATCAGGTGGCCGATCGCGTGGTGGTGTTGCGAGAGGGCCGAGCCATTGAATCAGGGCTGGTCACCACGGTTTTCGGAACCCCACGCGAGGAGTACACTCGGCGTTTGCTGGATGCGGTTCCCATCCCGGATCCCGCGCGCGCTCGGCGTGCGGAAAACCACTCGCCGAACGTGCCCCTGGCACTGGGGGCCTGAGAGTAATTTGATGAGTGTCATTCCGTGGTTATGACCACCGTCGCACCGGAACTTATACCAAGAGGAGTATCCGGTGATACTGATTGGATTTGTCAGCCTGAACTGTTCGTAACCGAATCTGTGTAGGTTTCTGTTCTGTAAGGAGATCTCGGAGGTGCCTCCAAGAGTGAGGCGGGTGGGCCCCGGAGATTCCGTGAAGGAGGAAACCAGGTGGGCGCGAGAGCGGCATGTGGACAGGATTCTCGGGAACTCGAGGCGCCCACCTTCGGAAACCTGCTTCGGCGACTGCGCGACAATCGCGGTGTTTCCCGCGAACGGCTGGCATTCAATGCCGGTGTAAGCGCAAGTTACATAACACATTTGGAGAAAGGCGACCGGGGCAACCCGACCCGCGAGGTGGTCGAGGCCCTCACCCGCTATCTGGACCGGCTGATCCCGCTCTCGGTGGCCGACCGCCGTCAGATCGCCGACCTGGCCGGACTGGCCGCCGACGAGCTGCCCACCCCCGAGGAACTGCGCGCCGCCATCACCCCCGAGATGACTCGCGTCCTGGAACTGCACAGCCCGAATCTGGCCGCGCTGCTCGACATTCAAGCCAATCTGCTCGCCAGCAATGACAGCTGGAACGACGCCTTTCCCGGCGTGCGCGAGGACGGCAATATGCTGCGCTGGTTCTTCGGCAACGAACTGGCCACCCGGGTCATGGTGAACTGGGAGAACGACGCCCGCAGCGTCGCCCGCTGGATGCGCGGATTGATCGGGCGGTCGGGCAATACCGAAAGGTTCGCCGACCTCATTCGCGAACTCGGGGAATTCCCGAAATTCCGGCAGGCGTGGTCGGAGGGCGGCGTGGAGTTCGCACCGCACGTGTGGACTCTGCATCTACGCAATCCGGTGACCGGGCTGCGCCGCCGCGTCTACGCGCAGACCGGGCGATTGGACGGCGCTGCCTATCCGGGGCAGCTGCTGACCATTCTGGGGCTGCCCGGCTAGCGGGAACCGTCAGCCGCGCAGCGGAATGAACTCGGCGAGCGCGCCGTCGCGCGCGTCCGCCGGGACGATCACCACACCGTCGCGATGCAGCAGATCCGCCAGATGCGCGGTCCGCAACCGCAGATCACCGTGGAAGCCGCCGCCGGGCAGGGCCCGGGCCGGGACGATGCGGGACACCGGAGCGGTCAGCTCCGCGGCATTGACCAGCGGACCCATGACGGCGTTGGCCGCCCGCGCCCCGGTCATGCCCTCCACGGTCGCGGCGATCAGGCTCAGCAGCGTGGCGACGGCCGCGAACGGGTTACCGGGCAGCCCGAGAACCACTGCGCCGGTGGCCAACTGGGCCGCCACCGTGGAACCGCCGGGACGCAGCCGCAATCGGCGCAGCAGCATCGTGGCCTCGGTGCGGTCCAGGGCCGCGCGCAGCTGATCGGCCGCGCCGCCGCCGGTCGCGCCGACGATGATCAGCAGATCGCAGTCGGTGGCCGCCGCCAGCACCTCGTCGAAGGCATTCTCGTTGTCGCGCAGGTGAACCCGCTCGATGGTGGTGACCCCGTACCAGGACAGCAGGTCGGGCAGGATCGGGCCGATCGAGTCGCGGGTCTGCCCGACGTGCAGCGGTCCGTCGCCGCGAATCTCGTCGCCGGTCATGACGATTCGCGCGCGCACCGGGCCGCGCACCTCGGCGGCGGTCACCTCGGCGCTGGCCGCCACCGAGATCAGCGCGGCGGTGACGGGCGTGCCCGCGGCCGCCACCTCGTCGCCGGGCATCCAGTACTCGCCGCGGCGGCGCACATCCTCGCGAATCGGGGTGTCCGGCAGGCGATACAGCGTGCCGTCGGCATCGATGCGCACGAACTCGTCGCGCACCACCGAGGAGGTGCCGTCGGGCACGTGCGCGCCGGTGGCGATCCGCACGGCCTCCCCGTCCAGCAGGCCGACCGGCCGCTCACCGCCCGCGAAGCCGATATCGCGGCGCAGCTGCCAGGGCCCGTCCCCGCTCACCGCGTAGCCGTCCATGGCCGAAACATCGAAGCGCGGCAACGCATCCCCGGCCCGCAACGGCGCGGCCAGGGTCGCGCCCCGGACCGCCCGCAGCGCCGCGCGCCGCACCGGCAACGGGGAAATGCTCCCGCGCAGCACATCTCGCGCCTCGTCGAGCCACAGCGGCTCCGCGCCCCGGGCCGCGCCGGTGCGGGCGCGGCGGACATCCTCGGGGGTGTCGCAATCCTCCACCCCGGGCAGCGCCACCATGGCCGTCTCCACCGGCACCAGCGCCTTCATCGGCCGGTTCACCAGGGAATCCAGGCCCGCCAGCGCCTCGGTGAGCGCGGCCCGCCGCCACACCCCGACCAGGTACTGGGGACGGCCCGAGGCATCGGTGGCGAAGACCGCGTCGCTACCGGAATCCCTTGCGTGGGTGAGCAGTTCGTCGACCGCGGCGGCGGTGAGGAAAGGCATGTCGGCGGCCAGCACCACGATCAGCCCGGCCGGGAATTCACAGCCGGCCAGCGCGCCCAGCCCCGCCGCGATGGCCGCCACCGGACCCGCCCCGGCCGGTATCTCTTGTGCCTGAAGGATTTCCGGCGGCAACTCGGGCCGATGCGGCCCGACCACCACGGTCCGCGCGCATCCGGCGACCGCCGTCAGCGCCGCGTCCAGCATGGATTGCCCACCCACCACCAGCGCGGGCTTGTCCACGCCGCCCATCCGGCTGGCCTTCCCACCGGCCAGCACGATGGCGTCGACGGGTGTCACGAGCCGGCTCCGGGTACGGTGCGACTTCGGCTGGCCCGCCAAAGCACGGATAGGTCACTGGGCATGGTTGAAGATCGTAGTGGCACCCCGTTGCGGGCTTGTCGGGCGCGCCGGAAACGCTCGCTTGCTATGCAATTGCCGATACTCGTTACGTTATGAGATGTGGTACGACACATAGTAGAAATGGCCTTGTTTTAACGTTGGGAACTACCTCATATGGCAGTATCCGACCTGAGAACTGACGAAGAACGCGGCGTTCGTCACAGTTCACACCAGGCGTCACACCGGGTCCCACTGTCCGGTACCAGGAGGACTCAGAGCGATGAAGGTTGGTTTGCTGAATGTTTGTGGAGAGGGAACGGCGTGGTGCTGGGCGTGAAACCGGATAGGGACTCGGACGATCTGAAGCCCCCGACATTCGGACTGCTGTTACGCCGCCTGCGTGATGCCCGTGCCGTATCGCGAGAAAGGCTCGCGTTCAATGCCGGTGTGAGCGCCAGCTACATCAGTCATTTGGAGAAGGGCGATCGCGGCCACCCCACCCGGGAAGTGGTGGATGCGCTGCTGCGATATCTGGACCGAATAACCCCGCTGTCCGCCGTCGAGCGTCGGCATCTGCTCGATCTGGCCGGACTCGGGGTCAGCGAATTTCCCACCGTGGAACAACTGCGGGCCGAAATCACCGACGACATGCGCCGCGCGCTCGAACTGCACGAGCCGAATCTGGCCGCCTACGTCGACACCCGCTGGAATGTGCTGGCCTGCAACGAAAGCTACGCACGCGCCTTCCCCGGGCTGGCCCGCGATGTGAATATCCTGCGCTGGCTGCTGGGCAATGAGATGGCCCGCGACGCCATGGTCGAGTGGGAGGAAGAGGTCCGGCTGACCGTGCACTGGCTGCGCGGGCTGATCGCGAGCTCCGGCGACACCGCCTGGTCGGTCGAATTCCTCGCTGAACTGGGACGTTTCGGGCTTTTCCGGGAAATGTGGGACGAGGGCGTCGCCGCCTACGGTCGTCCCCGTGCCACCATGAAACTCCGGGAGCGCGACAGCGGCCGCCGATTCGACATCGCGGTGCAGCTGTTCAGCGTGTTCAATGCCGCCTACCCCAGCCAGATTCAGATCTTCCTCGGCATCCCGAGCTGGCAAGAAGACCAGGAGACCAACCGGCCGTGACCCGCACCGGGCACGGCCGCTGGTCAGGTCCGCACCGCGCCGTTCGGATCGGCCACCGCGCCGTTCGATGTACGCGCCGCGCCGCTCAGGGTCCTCACTGGGCGGCTTGAATCTCGGGCACTCCGCGCCGGTTCAGCCACGGCGCGCCCAGGGTCTGGGCCAGCCGGCTCTCCCGCTTGGCGGTGGTCCGCTCCACCAACCGGATCAGCAGCGGCACAACCACTTCCGGATGGGTCCAGGCCGCGCCGTGCCCGGCGCCGGGAATGGTCACCACCCCGTCGGAACCCGACAGCCCGGCGGCCAGCGCCTCGGACTTCTGGGCGGTGCTGGTGGCATCGTGACTGCCGCGGACCACCAGCGCCGGGGCGGTGATCTCCGGTAGTCGGTGCAGCACCGAGCGCCGGTCCATCAGGCAGCGGGCCGCGGGCGCGATGGCCTGCCGGTCGGAGCCGTACCAGCGGCTGGTCCACGCCCGCCATAGTCGCGGGTCGGTGCCCCCGATGATCTGCGGGGCCAATTCGGCGACCAGCGGGGCCATCGGCTCGGATCCGGTCCAGCGTTCGAAGAATTCGCGATAGAAGGCCAATTCCGAAGGGCTGCACGCGCTGGCCTCGGTATCGATCAGCGCCAGTCCCTGCACCCGCTCCGGGGCGAGCAATGCCATGCGCAAGGCCGCGTACCCGCCCTGGCTCATTCCGCCGACCACCGCCTTCTCGATTCCGAGTTCATCCAGCACGGCCAATCCGTCGGCGGCCAGATCCCAATAGCTGAACGGTTCGCCATCGGGTGACTGGGTGCGTCCATGGCAGCGAGCGTCGATTGTTACGAGATTGATGCCAGCGGCTGCCAGGGGTTCGCGCATTGGCTCGAACATCGACTCGTCCATGAAGAATCCATGGGCGAGCAGCAGGGTCGGGGCACTTCCGGAAACGGTGTTCCGGTGCTGGTCGAAGTTGAAATGGACAGTGGCTGAACCGGATCGCACATAAGGCATGGTCGGACCCTAAACGGCGGAAGCGGTCGCTCCCTAGATGTTTGCCCGCGTGGTGCCAGGCACCCTCCGGTGAGGTTCCCGACGGGTACCCACACTCGCCAGTGTCAGTACTGCTAGGGGTTTGCCCCAGATTGCCTCAAAACTGGACAACAAGATCACAATGCCTTTTTAATCAGGCCGTGGCGCTTTTGGGACAAGCGCAATTTCAAGGGAGGAAACAATGTTCGACATCACCACCGCGGCCCGCCGTAACGACTTCCGGATCGACCGCGGCGCCGGTTTGCGGGAGTCGCTGGAAGGGCTGCTGCTGCACGACGGGGTCGGCCTGGATGCGCGTATGCGCCACGCGATTTCCGCGGTCGTGCACCTCGCGGTCGATGCCCCGCTCGGTATTCCGGAGGATGCCGAAGAATTTCTCGGCCGACTCGATGCTTCGTGGCTGTTTGCCGCTTGGAACGACAGCGATCAGGAACTTTCCCTGCTGAATACGCTCGCCGGCGGTGCGGTGCCCGCATTGAGCTGGTGTGAACTCATGTTCACCACCGCACTCGCGCCTTGGTCGGGCGCGCCGGCGGCGGTGCACGCGCGCCGCATCTTCGTCAATGGCGAGCAGGCCCGGCTGGCCGCGGTCGCCGGTGATTGCCCGAGGGGCTAAACGTACCGATCGTTTTCTTTTATTCGTCATTGATCGAAGGGATAGATCAAGTGAAGATGCTATTCACCAATTTCGACGCCATGTTCGAATCCCTCGCCCGCCGGGACGGATCCGACGGCGAATCCTGGCATCAGCAGGCGCTGTGCACCCAGACCGATCCCGAGGCGTTCTTTCCCGACAAGGGCGGCTCCACCCGCGAGGCCAAGCGCATTTGCTCCTCCTGCGACGTGCGCAAGCAGTGCCTCGACTACGCGCTCAGCCACGATCAGCGCTTCGGCATCTGGGGCGGCCTATCGCCGCGCGAGCGCCGGCGCTACGAACGCGGCGCGGCCTGAACGTCCCCCGGGCCGACCGGCCGCGGGGAAGCGGACCGGATCGGCGGCATTCGATCGATGTCGGTCAATCGATAGTTGCCTGTAGCAAACAGAATTCGTTGGTTTCCGGATCGGCCAGCGTCAGCGGCGCTCCGGTATCGGGTACCAACGGCGCTCCGGGATTCGGTACGAAAGGCGCTCCAGGATCCGGTACGAAAGACACCGCGCCCGCCGCCCGGAGCCGGGCCGCCTCCGCCGCGGGGTCGTCACTGGGAAAGGCGACCAGATCCAGATGGAGGCGGCCGCATTTGGCGGCGGCCTCGGGCCGGTGCAGGAACTCCAGCCACGGACCCTGCCCCGTGGCCGCGCGGATCCCGGCATAGCGGGAATTCTGGTGAGTCAGCGGCCAACCGGTGGCGGCGGACCAGAAGTCGGCCAGCCGCAACGGATCCCGGGTATCCATCGTGATGGCCGCGACCGCACCGGTGTCCACGTACTCCTCGCGCGGTTCCAGCACACAGAACTCATTGCCCTCGGGGTCGGCCAGCACGGTCCACGGCACCGTCCCCTGCCCGATATCCACCGTGCGCGCACCCAAGGCCAGCGCGCGATCCACCTGCAGCCGCTGATGATCCAGGGACCGCGACGACAGATCCAGGTGGATGCGGTTGAGGGCGGTCTTCGGCCGCCGCGCGGGGAGGAAGGTGAGCGCCACGTCCAGGCCGTCCGGGTCGGGCGCGGCGATATCGACCTCCCCGGGCCGGTCCACCGTCACCTCCCAGCCCAGCAGCTCGGCCCAGAAACGGGCCACCAGCCGGGGTCGCTCCGCATCGAATACCACGCATGCCAACCGGGTGGACATGATTTCCACGGTAACCGCCGGATGCGCGGCGCGATCAGGCTTGCGCGAATTGATGCCGGGCGCGACGCATATCCACCCGGCCGTCCACCATCGGGCAGCCCTCGGCGACCAGCTCCGCCAGCTGCCGATGCGCCAAATGCGGTGCGGGCGTGCCATTTGCGCGCAGGACCCGATGCCACGGCAGATCCGCGGCATCGGTGCGCATGATCCAGCCGACCGTGCGCGGGGTGGACAGGCCCGCCGCGGCCGCGATATCGCCGTAGGTGGACACCCGGCCCGGCGGAATGGCCGCCACCAACTCGCGGACCCGCTCGACTTCGGCTTCGGTGGTTGGCATTTCAGCGGTCCCGGGTCGACGAGAGCAGCTCACGCACCAGCGCCGCCGTCTCGGCGGGCCGGGCCTGCGCCACCATGTGGTCGCAATCGAACTCGCGCACGGTGATCCGGTCGCCCAGACGCGTGGTGAGGGCAGCGCGGAAGTCGGGGGACACCAGGGGCGGGCTCACCTTCATCGCCTGCACCAGCACGGTCGGCAGGTCGCGCGGCGGCAGCACGTAGTCACGGGCGATCTGACCCCAGAAGGAGATGATCGCGGGCATCGAGATGCGCCAGGCGAAACGGCCCTCGGCGGTCGGAACCAGATGCTCGGCCAGTTCCGCCTCGAGCACGGCCGGGTCCAGCTCGCCCCACGCGGTCTCCAGCTTGTCGAAGCGGGCCTGCTCGACGCTCGCGTAATCCGGGGCCGCCAGCATGGCGTTCGCGATGTGCAGCATGCGGTCGGCCTCCAAGCCGATGGCCGGGTCCAACAGCACCAGCCCACGCACCAGCTCCGGGCGGCGGTGCGCCAGATGCACCGCGGTGGCCGCGCCGAACGAATGCCCGAGCACCACTACCGGTTCGCTGGTCTCCGCCCGCAGCAGCGCCGCGAGATCATCGACCAAAGTTTCGAAATCCCACGGCGGCACGCCGGGCGACCTCCCGTGCCCGCGCAGATCCGGTGCAAGGATCCGGACATCGGGGAGATGGTCGTCGGCCAGCTGTCGCCAGCGTTCGCCGTGACCCGTCAACCCGTGCAACGCCAGGACGACCGGACCGGTCGAGGGACCGAAACGATGAATATGAAGCTCCGCCACCCCGCCCATTGTGCTGCCTCCCGCGGACACCGACGGCCCGCACGCGCTGAGATGAACGGAGCGCGCCGTGTGACCGGCGGCACGGACAACTCAGGGCAAACCGGAACTGTCGGGGCGATCTGTTGAAATAGCCGACGTGATGCGATCGGATAGCTCGGTGCAATTGGTGCGCCGGGCGCAAACCCAGACCCCCGCGCGGGAGTGGGACGCCGAGCTCCGGCCGCTGTTCTCCGACCTCGGTCTCGATCCCGGATGGCGGCCCTGGCAGGTGCTCGGCGGGCCCGGCACCGGGAAGACCGCGCTGCTGGTCGATATCGCCGCCGCCCGCATCCTGGCCGGAGCCGCACCTGAATCGGTGCTGGTGCTCACCTACACCAAGCGCGCCGCCACCGCCGTGCGGACCGCCATCAATGCCCGCATCGCCGAAGCCGACCCGGAACTCGGCGGTGTGCCCGGCGCGACCCGCGCGCCGCTCGTGCGCACCGTTCACTCCTACGCGTTCGGGCTGCTGCGCACCTTCGCGGCCACCCACGGCAATCCGCCGCCGCGGCTGCTCACCGGATCCGAGCAGGACATCGTCATTCGCGAGATGCTGCGCGGCGACCTCGCCGACGGTGCGGCCGACTGGCCCGAACGCCTGCATCCGGCACTGCCCGCCGCCGGATTCGCTGAACAGTTGCGGGACCTCATGTTGCGGGCCACCGAGCGCGGTCTCGGGCCGGAGGATCTCATCGAGCTCGGCCACACCCACCGCCATCCCGAATGGGTCGCAGCGGGCCGTTTCGCCGAGCGCTACGAGCAGATCATGATGCTGCGCTGGTCGGTCGGCATGGACGTGCCCGAGGCCAGCGCCCCCGCCCTCGACGCCGCCGAACTCGTCACCGCCACCCTCGACGCCTTCCACGCCGACCCCGAACTGCTTGCCGCCGAACGCAATCGACTGCACTGCATCCTCGCCGACGACGCCCAGCACCTCGACCCCCATGCCGCCCAACTCATCCGCGCCCTCGGCAGCGGCGGCGCGACCACGGTCATCGCGGCCGACCCCGACCAGGCCGTCTACACCTTCCGCGGCGCCGACCCCCGCTTCGCCGCCGACCCCGAAGCCCCCGCCGACCGCCGAATCACCCTGCGCCACAACCACCGCGCCGCCCCGGCTATCCAAGAATTAGCCGACCGCATAGCCGCCCGCCTCCCCGGTTCCCCCACGCACCGCACCCCACCCCCCGGCATCCTCCGCACCCGCGCCACCACCGACTTCCTCGCCGACATCGTCGCCGACCTCACCGACAACAACGGCTCGACCAGAAACGGCCACCACCAAGACACCGTCACCCCCGATCCCATCGGTGAGGTGCGGGTGCAGGTGTTGACCACGCCCGCGAAGGAAGCCGCGCTGATCGCGGATCAGCTGCGGCGGGCGCATCTCACGCACGGGGTGCCGTGGTCGCAGATGGTGGTGATCGTGCGGTCGGTGCCGCTGTCGCTCGCGCCGTTGCGGCGGGCGCTGTTGGCGGCCGGGGTGCCGGTGCGGCAGCCGCCCGCGGACGTACCGTTGGCGCGGCGGCGGGGGGCGATGTGGATGTTGTTGGCGCTGCGGGCCGTTACCGCGGGGGATCCGACCGCGGTCCGGCATCCGCGGCCGATCGAGTTCACCGCCGATGATGCGCTGGATCTGCTTGCCGGGCCGCTGGGCGGGGCCGATCAGATCAGTCTGCGGCGACTGCGGCGCGGTATCCGGCGCGCGGTGCTCGAGCTCGGCTATCCGGAGCGGTCGCCCGAGGATGTCGACGCCGAGGCGGGTGTGGAGCCGGCCGCTGGGGGCGGTGCGTCCCGGGTAATGGATTCCAGCGCCGTGCGGGACGCCGAATTGGACGGTGACGCGGCGCGTTTCGCGGATCTGGATCGGTCGTCGGCGGAGATTCTGCGGGATTTGCTTGTCGGGGTGGGGAATCGGGCGATTTACGAGAAGCTGACCAAGGTGGAGGCCGCGCCGTTGCAGCGGGTGCTGAAGGCACTCGGGCGGGCGCGCAAGGTCAGGCGGGAGCGGGGTGGGCTGGAAGACGTGATGTGGGGCGTGTGGACGGCGTCCACGCTGGAGCGGCGGTGGGTGGGGCAGTCCGAACGCGGGGGAGCGGTCGGGATGCAGGCGGACCGGGACCTGGACGCGGTGGTGGGGCTGTTCGAGGCGGCCGCGTCGTATGTGGACCGGCTGCCGCGCGCCACCATCGAAGGTTTCGTGGAATACCTGGAGCAGCAGCAGATTCCGCAGGACGACGCACCGGTCACCGATCCGGGCGAGGCGGTCACGATTTGCAGCGCGCACGCGGCGGCGGGCCGGGAGTGGGACACCGTCGCGGTGGCGGCCGTGCAGGAGGGCATCTGGCCGAACCTGCGCCCGCGCGGCACCCTGCTCGGGGTCGAGGAACTGGTGGATCTGCTTGCGGGCGTGGGCGGTTCGGGCGAGAAGGTGAGCCGCGCCGCCCCGCTGCTGGCCGAGGAGCGGCGACTGCTGCTGGTGGCGTGCAGCCGGGCACGGCGGTCACTGCTGGTCACCGCCGTCGAATCCGTCACTGGCGACCAGGATCTGGTGCCGTCACGGTTCCTCGCCGAAATGGACGCCGATGCCGGGGAAGGCACGCCGGGCCGGATCCCGACACCGGTGGATCCCGGCCGGGCCCTCGCCATGCACGCCCTCATCGCCGAATTGCGTTCCGCCGCCTGCGATCCCGAGACCAGCCCGGAACGCCGCATGCGCGCGGCCAAGCAGCTGGCCCGGCTCGCCGACGCCGGGGTCCGCGGCGCACACCCCGACGACTGGTACGGCACCGCCGAACTCTCCTCCACGAATCCGCTGTGGGACAGCGAGGACGGCGCGATCTCGCTCTCACCCTCCACGGTCGATCAGCTCAAGACCTGCCCGCTGCGCTGGGCGCTGGAACGCCACGGCGGCGGCGACGGCGAGAACCCGCACGCGCTCAAGGGCAATCTGGTGCACACCCTGGTGCAGGCGCTGGCCGGGCAGGTCAGCGAGGACCAGGTGAAACAGGCGCTGGCGAAGGCGTGGAAGAAGATCGACCCCGCCGCCCGCGACGGCGAGAACTGGCACTCCCGCGCGGAACTGCGCCGCACCGAGACCATGGTCGACACCTTCCTGGCCTGGCTGCGCAATACCCGCGACGAGCTCACCGCCATCGGTGTCGAGGTGCCGGTGGACTGTGTGCTGCCCGCGCGCGGTCCGCACGAACAGCCGGTGCGGATCAGCGGCCGGGTGGACCGGGTGGAGCGAGATGCGCTGGGCCGCTTCGTGATCGTCGACGTGAAGACCGGCAAGACCCCCATCTCCAAGCAGGCCGCGCAGGACCACGCGCAGCTGGCCACCTACCAGGTCGCCGCCGCCGAGGGCGCGCTCGGCGAGGGCGAGCCCGGCGGTGCGCGCCTGGTCTACGTGGCCAAGCCCAGCAGCAAGGAGGGCGCGACCCAGCGCATGCAGCTGCCGCTGGACGCCGACGGCATCGAAACCTGGCGCACCGCCATCCACGACGCCGCCGACGCCTCCAAGGGCCCGAGCTACCTGGCCATGCGCAATGACGGCTGCCGCCACTGCAAGGTGGCGGGCAGCTGCCCGGTCCAGGACACCGGTCGCCAGGTGACGGACGAGTGAGCGTGGTGCCGCACAACGATTCCGAGGACGGCGGCGACTCCGCGAACGGTGGAGGCCCGGTGCCGGGTGCGCGCATCACGCCGCGCCAGCTCGCCGACGCGCTGGGCCTGCCGCCGCCCACCGACGAGCAGGCCGCCGTCATCGCCTCCCCGCCCGGTCCGACCCTGGTGGTGGCGGGCGCGGGCGCGGGCAAGACCGAGACCATGGCCGCCCGCGTGGTCTGGATGGTGGCCAACGGGCTGGTCGAACCCGAACAGGTGCTGGGCCTCACCTTCACCCGAAAAGCAGCCCAGCAGTTGACGACTCGTATCCGCACCCGGCTGGCCCGGCTGGCGGGCGCGCCGATCGTGCGCGACATCGACCCGACCGGCAAGCTGCGCGGCCTGCTCACCGCCTCCGAACCGGAGATCAGCACCTACCACTCCTACGCGGGCCGCCTGCTCACCGAATACGGCCTGCTGCTGCCCGTCGAACCCACCGCCACCCTGCTCACCCAGACCCAGCTCTGGCAGCTCGCCTACCGCGTGGTCTCCACCTGGGACGGCGACCTCGACACCGACCGCAGCCCCGTCGGCGTCACCGAAGCCGTTCTCGCCCTCTCCGGCCAACTCGCCGAACACCTGGTCCAACCCCACCAATTGGCCACCGCCCACCTGGAATTGGAGAACCTCGTCCACACCCTCCCGGCGGGCCCCCGCCAGAAGGGCGGCCCCAAGAAGGCCCTCCTCGACCTGCTGGAAGCCCAACACGAACGCGTAGCCCTCCTCCCCCTGGTCGAGCGTCTCGCCGAGGAACTCCGTCGACGAGGCGCCCTCGACTTCGGTGCCCAAATGTCTCTCTCCGCCCGCCTCGCGGCCACCCACCCGGAAGTCGGTGCGGCGGAACGCGACCGCTTCCGCCTGGTCCTGCTGGACGAATACCAGGACACCGGCCACTCTCAACGCATCCTGCTGTCGTCCCTCTTCGGCGCAGCCGCCCCGACCGACCCCGCCGCTGCGGTCGATGCCGCAACTGCGGTCGACGATGCTGCCCGCGCGCCCATGCCCGAGAACCGCCGTGGCGAGGGAGATCACGATCGACTGCGGAACGATGGTGTGGGCGAAGCGGATGCCCGGCCCACGAGCGGCAATGGCAGCGGCACTGCCGGACGAGCCACCGGCGGCAGGTCCGCGGAGGCGGCGACCGCCTCGGGTGAGCGCGGGCAGCCGCTGGCCGTCACGGCGGTCGGTGATCCGATGCAGTCGATCTACGGGTGGCGTGGGGCGTCGGCGGCCAACCTGCCTCGGTTCGCGACGGACTTTCCCAGTGCGCCAGGGGTTCCCGCGCCGATTCTGCCGTTGCTGACGAGTTGGCGGAATCCGCCGGAGGCGTTGGATCTGGCGAATCTGGTGTCGGATCCGTTGCGGGAGCGGGCGGCTCGGGGTGGGGGTGTGACGGTGGACGCGCTGCGGCCGCGGCCGGATGCGACGGCCGGGACCGTGGCCTTAGCACTGGCGGAAGACGTTGCGGTGGAACGGGACTGGGTGGGGGAGCGGATCGCGGCCGAATGGGCTGCGGCGGCCGACGAGGACAAGCCGCCACCCACCTCGGCGGTGCTGGTGCGGCGCAATGCCGATGCCGCGCCGCTGGCGGAAGCCTTGCGGGCGCACGGATTACCCGTGGAGATCGTGGGTTTGGGCGGGCTGCTGCATACACCTGAGGTCGCCGATATCGTTGCCACGCTGAGGCTGATCGCCGACCCGTCGGCCGGTAGCGCGGCGGTGCGGATTCTGACGGGCGCGCGCTGGCGTATCGGCGTCTCCGATATCGCCGCGCTGTCGCGGCGGGCTCGCACACTATCCATCCGGCGGCCCGCAGGGCAGACCGACGCCATCACCGACACCGCCACCCTGAACGAGGCGCTGCGTGAGGTCGCGCCCGAACCCGCCGAGAAGGCCGGTCTCGGCGACGCCATCGCGGATCCCGGTGAGCCGGAAGAGTATTCGACTCAAGGTTTCGCACGGATCACCGCCCTGGGCCGGGAATTGTCGGCGTTGCGGGAACGCGCCGGGCAGCCGCTGGCCGAACTTGTCGCCGACGTCGAACGCACCATCGGTGTCGGGGTCGAGACCCAGACCCGCCGCGCGCACGCCGCCGCCGGACGCGAACACCTCGACGCCTTCGCCGAGGTGGTGGCCGGATATTCCGCCGACCACCGCTCCTCCCTGCCCGGCCTGCTCGACTTCCTCGCCGCCGCCGAAGAAGTCGAGAACGGATTGGAGCCGGGCG
>NZ_JBSGBY010000134.1:0-15472 GCF_053601505.1 Nocardia sp. NPDC004722 | reverse complement strand
CCTGCCAGAGCCCGGCTGGATAGCGCCCGAAGTGGTTGCGGCGGTGCGCCATTCAACCGATCAACGCAGCTTTCGGAAGAACTCACGCAGATCGCGGGTCATCAGATCGGGGACTTCCATCGGCGCGAAGTGACCGCCACGATCGAATTCCGACCAGTGCACCAGGGTGTTCTGTCGTTCGGCAATGCCGCGGATGGTGTTGTTGCCCGGGAACACCGCCACCCCCGTGGGAACGCCGGAGTCCGGCAGGGTCGCGCCCCAGACCTGGGACTCCTTGTACAGGCGCATGGACGAACCGGCGGTGTCGGTGAACCACAGCACCGAGAGGTTCGTCAGCAGCACGTCGCGGTCGATGGCGTCGGTCGGCGTCGCCTTCGCCGGATCCTTGAAGGTGTTCACCACGTCCAGCACCCAGGCCGCCAGGGCCGCCGGAGAATCGGACATCGCCGGGGCGAGGGTCTGCGGGCGGGTGGAGTGCATGCCCGCGTAGCCGGAGGTCTCCTTACTGCTCCAATCCTTCATGCCCGCCAGCTTCGCCTGATCCTCTGCGCTGAAGCCGGATCCGTCCTCGTTCCAGCCCGGGATGGTGATCGGGTCGTTGAGGTGCACGCCGAGGACGTGCTCGGTGTCGATGCGGCCCAGTTGCGGGGCGATGAACGAGCCCGCGTCGCCGCCCTGCGCGCCGTAACTCTCGTATCCCAGCGCGGCCATGAGCTTCGCGATCAGCTCGGCGCTGTGTTCGGTCGCGGCATCACCGGCGCGGCGGGTCGGACCGGAGAACCCGAAGCCGGGCAGGGTCGGAATGACCAGGTGGAACGCGTCTTCCGGCTCACCGCCGTGGGCGCGCGGGTCGGTGAGGGGACCGATCAGCTCGGTGAAATCCTCGAAGGGCCAGCCGTGGATCAGCACCAGTGGCAGGGCGTCGGGCTCGGGCGAGCGGACGTGCGTGAAATGCAGGCTCTGCCCATCGATCTCGGTGCGGAACTGCGGGTACGCGTTCAACGCGGCCTCCCGCGCCCGCCAGTCGTAGCCGCTCCCCCAGTACTCGCACAGCTCGCGCACATAGGCGGTCGGAATGCCGTAGCTCCAGCCCACGTCTTCCAGGTCGGAAGACCAGCGGGTACGCGCCAGTCGGGCACGCAGATCCTCGATGTCGTTGTCGGAGATATCGATTCGGAAGGGCTCGAAAACCGTCATGTCCTCACCCTAGGGATCAACTAGGTCGAATCGTGTCCTATACCGGCAACGGTTCCGCTGAGTACAACGTTCGGTCTACGCTGTAGGACAAGCGTTTCGGCCGCGACGGAGCGGCACTTGCGAAGGGATCGGCAATCGTGAGCACCGCATATCCGCCTGGACCGCCGGTGCCGCGCACCGTACAGACCGTTTTCTATGCCCGTTGGCGAGGAGCGATGCTGCGCGCCGCGGCCCGGCGATACGGGGATGTCTTCACCCTGCATCTGGTCCCGCCCTACTCCGAGAACGTCGTGGTGTTCTCGCGGCCCGAGCATATCCGCGAGATCTTCGCCGCCGACCCGGCCGATCTGCATGCAGGGGAGGGCAATCGGCTGCTGGTGAACATCATGGGCGAGCATTCGCTGCTGCTCACCGATGAGGACGAGCACGCCCGGGCCCGGCGACTGCTCATGCCGGCGTTCGTGGGATCGTCGCTGCGCGGGTATCGGGCCTTGGTCGATGCCATCGCCAAGGAGCACGTGGACCGGTGGGAATCCGGGTCGACCGTGCACACGCTCGACCGGATGAACGAACTGACACTCGATGTCATCATGCAGGTGGTGTTCGGTATGACCGACGAGCGCCGCCGTGCTGAGCTGGCCCCGCGGCTGCGCCGGATCGTGAACGTCAATCCGATCATGTTCTTCGGCTGGAAGTATCCGTGGCTGCAACGGCGCGGACCGTGGAAACGCTTCGACGACAACCAGAACGCCATCAACGAACTGCTCTACAGCGAGATCCGCGAGCGGCGCGCGCATCCGGAGGTGGACGCGCGGACCGATGTGCTGTCCCGGCTGCTGGCGGCCGGATCCGGTGAGAACCCGTCCGACGCACCGCTGTCGGACGAGGAACTGCGCGATCAGCTGGTGACACTGCTACTGGCCGGGCATGAGACCACCGCCTCGGCGCTGTCGTGGGCGTGCCACGAGCTGGCCGCGAACCCGGAGATCCAGGCGCAGGCCCGGCGCGCGGCCCATGACGGCGACGAGAAATACCTCGAGGCGGTGCTCAAGGAGGCTATGCGCCGCCACACCGTGATCGCCGCGACCGGGCGGAAACTGACCCGCGACATGACCATCGGCGGCATCGAGCTGCCTGCTGGCACCGTGGTGTCGACCTCCATCCTGCTGGCCCACGAGCGCACGGCGGCCTTCCCCGATGCCGTGGCCTTCCGGCCCGAGCGGTTCCTCGAGGGTGAGGTCGCGGCGAACACCTGGCTCCCGTTCGGTGGTGGGGTGCGCCGGTGCATCGGGGCCGGGTTCTCGCTCATGGAGGGGACGGCGGTGCTGCGGGAAATCCTGACGCGCTACCGGCTTTCGCTGCCCGACGGGACCGGCAGCGAGCCGTCCAAGGTCCGCAATATCACCCATATTCCGGCAAATGGTGCGCCCGTGGTGGTGACCGCCCAGTCCGCTGTGCCGGTGTAGCGGCCGCTACCCAGTGACCGGGTGGACGTGCAGGGCACAGCTGTCAATCGTCACTGTGACGGTGCGGGTGTCGGTTGAATTGGGCGGCGTCACCATGAGATTCGTGTACAGCGAGCAGCCGTTGCCGTCGGCGTCGAAGGCCACACCCTCCACCACGGCCGTGGCGGGGTGGCCCGAATCCAATGTCACCGTGGGCGGTTCGTCGCTGCCCTGCGGGAGGCCGCCCATGAAGCCGCGGGGTGTGCGGTCCGCGTGCAGCAGTGGGCCGCCCGCGCCGCTGTCGACGCCCGGGTAACCGGTCAGCGTGCACGGCGCGGAACCCGCCGCCAGCGAGAAAGTCAGTTTCACACCGCGGTGACCGGTGGCCGGGGACATCACCGCGCCGGTGACATCGACCTGCCCGCTGCCGCAGCCGGTGACGTCGGCGGTGGCCGGAACATGCTGTGCTGCCGGTGAAGTGGCCGACGGCACCGCGACACTCGTCACGCCAGAGGTGGTCGGCGCGACGGTCTGCGGGGCGGTCGTGTTGGACGAGCAGCCGACCGCCGCCAGCACGACGGCGCCGACAGCGAAAATCTCGGTGGTGAAGCGCATCCCCACACTCCTCCCGGTTCGGAACAACTCACCGGACGCGACCCGGCGCCCGCACTGATCTATCGCGGTGACCGGCGGGAATGTGACCGCGCGCCGCGAAGTCCGAGCATTCGGCGCATTCGCTGATGACCGGATGATCGCATTCGGCCAGATGCTCGAGGAAGCGATCGGTGGCCTCCAGCAAGGCGATTCGCGCCCGCACCTCGGCCCGCCGCTCGGCCAGCATGGCCAGGCGATCCTCGCAGCCGCCGATGCCGAGCTGCCGGATCTGCTCGAGCGACAGCCCGGTGCGCTGCAACTTCTGAATCACCCGCGCGTAATCGAGGATGTGCTCGTTGTAGCTGCGATGCCCCGAAGAGCTGCGCGGCGGAGCCAGCAATCCCATCGACTCCCAGTGCCGCAGCACGTGCGTCTCCACGCCGAGCGCGGCTGCGGCGTCACCGATTCTCATGTCCTGGACGGTCGTCACGATTCACCCCTTTACTTCATGTCGACCTTAAGTATTAGCGTTCGGGCATGTCCGATCCAGTACGCAATCCCAGCCTGATCCAATGCTGCGCGGCCGCAGCCAGTTCCGTCGCCGGCGTGGTGCGACCCCGGCCCGTCGACCAACGGTTCCTGCGGTCCATCACCGATGCCGGGCTGCCGACGCCCGAGCGCACGGTCGAGGTGCGAGCCCTCGCGCAGACGCCGCGTTCGGTGCCGACCGCGGCCGTGGTGGAGGGCGTCTTCACACCGCGGCGCATCGGCAGCTCGCTGACCTCGTTCGTGGTGCGGCATCCCGAAGCCACCTTCATCGTCGATCCGAGCTTCTGCCTCGACGCCGAACCTCGGGCGATCGCCCAGTTGCCCGCCCTGCTCCGACCGGCTGTGCGCCCGCCCGCCGACACCATCCCGACCATCACCGCGCTGCGCGCCGAGAAGGATCTGTCCGCACTGGATTTCGCGCTTCCCACCCACACGCACTGGGACCACGTGTGCGGTCTGCTGGATCTTCCGGGGTTGCCCGTGCACCTGCACAGCGTCGAAAAGCAGTGGGTGCTCGGCACGCCGGTGTCTCCGGTCGGCGGGGTGCGGGATTCGCTGGTCGATCGGCCCATCGTCGAATACGACCTCGACGGGCCACCGGTGCTCACCTTCACCCGCAGTCGCGATCTCTTCGGCGACGGCAGCGTCGTACTGGTGGACCTACCGGGACACACACCTGGCAGCATCGGCGTGCTCGCCCACACCGCCCGCGGCTGGGTGCTACTGGCAGGCGATGCGGCCTGGCATGCGCTGCAGATCGAGAAGGTGCGTCAGAAGGCCGGTTTCCCAGGGATTTTCGTCGACGAGGACCGGGAACTCACCTTCAAGACGCTGCACCGGCTGCACCTCGCGCAGCGGGTGCTCAGAGTTGTCCCCACCCATGATCACGATGCGGCAATGCACCTCGCAGCGCCCGGTGCGGAGGCAGCCGAACCGCTACGGTGAGCGCATGGCGATCACCGTGCGCCCGGCGCAGATGTCCGATGTTCCCGAGCTGGCACGAGTTCTGGGCATCGCCTTCGCCGATGATCCGATCGTCACCTGGCTGATCCGCGACGACGCGACCCGCGCCCGGCGCACCGCCGCCCTCTGGACCGCGCAGGCCCGCCACCACTTCATCCCGCTCGGCGGAGTGGAGGTGGCGTGCAACGACGCGAATTCCATTGTGGGCGCGGCGCTCTGGGCGCCGCCGGGGCACTGGCACGCCGATGACGCCGCCACGTTCCGGCAGTTGCCCGGGCTGGTGCAGGCCTTCCGGCATCGGCTGCTCGCCGCGGGACGGCTGGCCGACCGCATGATGGCCGCTCACCCGCGCGAACCGCACTGATATCTGGCCGTCATCGGCACCCTGCCGGGCGTCCGCGGGCAGGGCTACGGCCAGGCCCTGCTCAATTCCCGTCTCGAGCGCTGCGACGCCGACGGCATCCCGGCCTACCTCGAATCCAGCAAGCCCGAGAATGTGCCGTACTACGCGCGATTCGGCTTCGAGGACAACGGAACCCTCGACGTGACCGAGGGTGGCCCGCCGCTGTGGCCGATGTGGCGCAACCCTCGCTAAGGGGTGTGGCCCTCCGCCGCGTCGAAGGCCGGGGCGAGCGGGGCGAGCGCGGCACGGAGCAGATCCGGCAGTGCGCCGGACACGACGACCAATCCCGAGGTCGCGGGTGGTTGTAGCCAGTGTTCGAGTGCGACGCGGACGGCGGCGGCCACGGCCGCGGCCAGTACCGGGGCGGTGAATTCGGCTGGCGCGCCGAGACGTTCGGCGATCGCCTCCGCGAGGGGTTTCGAGAGCGTATCCGTGTCGCTGAGGAACATCGCTCGCAACGCCGGGTGCGTGGTGATCAGCAGCAGGGCGTCGCGATGGTGTTCGCCCGGGTCGGCGTACTGCTCGAGTACCGCGTCGACGATGACGTCGGCCAGGCGATCCTCCGCGGGCCGCACCGCGATCGCCGCGGCGACCCGCGCCTCCCGCTCGGCGGTGACGGCGGCGACGATCGCGTGCTCGCGGCTGGAGAAGTAGTTGTTGTAGGTCCGGGGTGAGACACCGGCGGCCTCGGCGATGTCCTCGACCCGCACATTGTCGGGCCCGTGTTCCAGAGCCAGTCGCAGTGCCGCGTCCCGCAGTGCTTCGCGCGTGGCCTGTTTCTTGCGCTCGCGCAATCCCGCCGGTCTCGTTGTCACGCTCCGATCCTGCCACAGAAAACTGCGCATGCGCAATATTGCGTGCACGCATGTTTTAGGTCTACCGTGGCGTCGACCGAACCCCGATCGACGAAAGGACCACGCTGATGCGCGGCAAAGGCATGACGTACGACACCGGTTTCCTCTCCCACGGCCAGGTGTCGAGGATCGACTTCGCCCCCGAGACCGTCCGCCGCGAACTGACCATCATCCGAGATGACCTGCACTGCAACGCCGTTCAGATCGTCGGCGGCGATCCCGACCGGCTGGAACTGGCGGCCCGCTACGCCGCCGAGCTGGGGCTCGAGGTCTGGTTCTCGCCCTATCCCCTCGAACTCGCGCATGCCGAGACCCTGACCCTGTTCGCCGACTGCGCGCGGCGGGCCGAACGGCTCAGGCAAGGCGGGGCCGAGGTCGTCTTCGTCACCGGCGTCGAACTGAGCCTGATGAATCCGGGATTCCTACCCGGCGACACCGTGTGGGAGCGGCTCGAGTCCCTGCTCGGTGATCCGTACGGCCGCAACGAGCGAGTCGGCGCACTCACCGCGCGCCTCGACGCCTTCCTCGCCGAGGCCGTCACCGTCGTCCGCGAGCACTTCACTGGCAGACTCACCTACTGCGCCATACCGTTCGAGCGCATCGACTGGACGCCCTTCGACATCGTGTCGATCGAGCTCATTCGCTCCGCCGAGGTGGCCGACCGATTCCGTGCGGGCGTGCGCGATCTCGTCGCACAGGGAAAACCCTTGGCGGTCACCGGCTTCGGCACGGCCACCTGGAAGGGCGCGGGCGACATCGCGCCCCGCAGCAACGAAATCGTCGAATACGACCCCGACACCGGTGCCGCGGTACGACTCAACGGCGACTACGCCCGTGACGAGCCCGGGCAGGCCACCTACCTGAGCGAGCTGCTGGAGATCTTCGACAGCGAAGGCGTGGACAGCACCTTCGTATTCCTGTTCGCCCTGCACAGCCACCCCCACCGCCCCGACGGCGATCCCCGCGACGACCTCGACCGCGCGAGCCTCGGCATCGTCAAGGTGCTGGAGAACGACTACGGCACCACGTACCCGGACATGACCTGGGAACCCAAGGCGGCCTTCACCGCCGTCGCCCAACGCTACGCGCCGCAACCACTCTCATAGCTCAGCGAATCGTATTGCCGCCATTGTGTGATCGCTTGGCGTGGAATGACCCGCGCATGGCATGAACGCGCACCGTGAGAAGTCCGGGCCGGAACATAGTCTCAGGTCGTGGCAGGTATTCGCAGCGCTCCATCGGGAGTTCGACGATCGCCCGCAACGCCTGGGGGCTCCCATCCGACCTGGACGCGCGGCTCGTCCCAATTATCTCTTGACTTTCAAGCCTCTTGATCCTCAAACTAATAATGTCTTGGCAATCAAGATACAGCATCATCAAGACAGTTCAGAGGGAGATACGGCAATGAAGAAGGCACTGGTCATCGGCGGCGGCATCGCCGGTCCCGTCACCGCGATGGCCTTGCAGAAGGCGGGCTGGGAGGCGGTCGTCTACGAGGCGTACCGGGACGCGGCCGCCGAGCAGATCGGGGCGTATCTCACGGTGGCGGTGAACGGGCTCGCGGCGCTGACCGAGATCGATGCCCACCACGTAGTCACGGAGGTCGGGCATGCCACCGACACGCTGTCGTTCTACACCAGCGGCGACAAACTCATCACCGAGATGCCGATCGGCGGCACACTGCCCGACGGCACCGTGACCCACAGCGTCAAGCGGCGCGACCTGTACCGGGCGCTCAATGCCGAGGCGGTGCGCCGCGGGATCCGCTACGAATTCGGCAAGCGACTCGTCGACGCGCGGCCCACGGCAGACGGCGGCGTCGTCGCGACGTTCGCCGACGGCAGTCGAGTCGAAGCCGACCTGCTCGTCGGTGCGGACGGAATCCATTCCCGCACTCGCGAAATCCTCGACCCGAACGCGCCGAAGGCGCACTACCTGGGCATCTACGGGCTGGGTGGCTTCGTCACCGATCCGGGGCTGCGGGCCGAGCTCGGAGTCCGTCCCGGCGCCTACAACATGATCTTCGGCAAGAAGGCTTTCTTCGGCTACCTCGTCGCCCCCGACGGCGAGATCTGGTGGTTCGCCAATATGCCCGGTGCGCAGGAACTTTCGAAGCAGACCCTGGCGGAGACCACCCCCGGACAGTGGCGCGAACGGCTGGTGCGGCTGCTGGAGGCCGACCGCGGCCCTGCAGCCCGCATAGTGGCGGCCACTCCCGACGCCGCTTTCGTGCCCGGCTTCAACCAGTACGACATGCCGTCGGTCTCCACCTGGCACAACAACGCCATGGTGATTGTGGGCGACGCCGCGCACGCGGTCGCCTCGTCCTCGGGCCAAGGCGTCTCGATGGCGGTCGAGGACGCGGTCACCCTTGCCCTGTGCCTGCGCGATCTGCCCGACACCGCCTCCGCGCTGGCCGAATTCGAGCGCCGTCGTCGCGATCGCGTCGAGCGCGTGGTCGCTCACGGCGCGGAGACCAGCGGCGACAAAGCCCAGCACGGCCTGGCGCGCGTCTTCGTCCGGTTGGTGACCCCGTTCTTCCTCAAGCGGGCGGCCAAGCAGGGCATCGGCTCGCTGAACTGGATGTTCGACCACCGCATCAGTTGGTCCGACGACACCGCCGAACAGCCGGTCGGCATCGAGAAGTGAACGGCCGTCGGATTGAAACCCATGACCGCCAACGACATCGGAGCACTCAGTCGTCCTGCTCGACGAACAAGGTCAGCAAGGTGTGCAACTGATGTTGCTGCTGGTTGTCGAGCACCCGCAGCAGACCGCCTACCGCGTCGCGGAAGTAGCCGCTCGCCTCGCTCAGACGCTGCGCACCCGTCTCGGTGATCACGATCTCGTAGGCGCGGCGGTCGTGCGGATTCCGGCGGCGGACCACCAGACCGCGGTGCTCGAGGTCGTCGACGATGCGGACCAGCGTGGATTTGTCGATGCCCAGGGCCGCACCCAGTTCGCGCTGGGTGCGGCTGTGTCCGTCCGCGACCGCGGCGAGCACCCCGGCATGCTGCAACTCGATGCCAGAGGGCCGGGCGGCTCGGTTGGCGGCCGCCCGCGCGAGCAGATGGGCGCGATACAGCAACGTGCCCAAGGCATTCGGATCGACGGGTAGATCTTCCATCCCGAGATGCTAACGCACTAAGATAATCTCAGATGAGATAGTGTCGAGTGCAAAGGATAAGCTATGCGTGTCCTGATCATTGGAGCCGGTCTGGCCGGGCCTTGTCTGGCACACGGTCTACGGGCGAACGGCCACGAGGTGCGGCTGTTCGAGCGTGATGCCGCCCTCGACGCCCGGGCGCAGGGCTATCGGATCCACATCAATGGCGACGGTGACGCGGCGCTGCGCCGCTGGCTGCCCGCCGACGCCTACGCGCAGGCCACCGCGACGGCGTGCGAGGTCAAGGGTGGGGTCACCATGGTGGGTCCAGATCTGAAGAACTACACCGAGATTCCCATTCCCCCGGAGGCGGCCGGTATCACCGTCGATCGGCTCACCTTGCGCGCGATCATGCTGCGGGAGCTGGTCGATGTGACCCGGTTCGGCGCCGCGTTCAGCCGCTACGAATTGCTCGAGGACGGACGCGTCCGGGTTCATTTCACCGATGGCTCCAGCGACGAGGGCGATGTGCTGGTGGCCACCGACGGCGCGAATTCGCTTGCCCGCCGACAACTTCTCCCCGATATGCCGGTCACCGCCCTCGACCGGCACTTGATCTACGGTCGCACTCCCCTGTCCGAGGCGACTCGGGAACTGACGCCGCCTCCGGCGCTCGGCGGGTTTCTCGGTGTGGTCGGTGCGGACGGCCGTCAGCTTGCCGTGGCCGCGCAGCTTTTTCGCCGCGACCCCGCCGAATTCGGACTACCCGCGGGGCATGACTATGTCATGTGGGGGCTGACCATTCCGGCCGCCGGGGACGACCTCCACGACCTCGGCGCACGGGAGCTGCTGGAGGTGGCGACGGGGTCGGTGTCGGACTGGCATCCGAGCCTCGGCGAACTTCTCCGCCACGCCGATCCCGACTACCTCGTTCCCGCCGCCATCCACACCTCCCGGCGTCCCGCGTCGTGGCCGCCGGTACCGGTCACGTTGGTCGGCGATGCCGCCCACCCCATGCCTCCGGCCGGAATCAGCGCCGGAGTGGCGATCCACGATGCGGGACTGCTTGCCTCCCACCTGATCTCCGCGTCCCAGCTGCTCGACGCGCTGCGCGGGTACGAGGTCGAGATGCTCGACTACGGTTTCGCGGCCGTCGCGACCTCGCTGCGCAATCACCAGGGGCAGTACTGATCCCTACTGCTTGCGGGCCAGACCACCGACCACGAGTTCCTCCCAGACGGTCAGGTCGGGCCTGGCGGGGTCGACATTCGCGGGGTCGACATGCCAATGCGCGCAGGGCCGCAAACCCTCGGGATCGAGGATGAGAGTGCCGAAGCAGGAGAGGATTTCGGCATCGGTCCGAAAGCGGCCGCGACCGAAGGCTTCGAGGATCTTGTTCGCGGTGGCGATCGCCTGCCGGGTGGTGCCGGTGCGGAAGTGCGAGAGATACACCTGACTGTCGGCGGGCATGCGGTCGGTCCAGTACTGGACCACACCCGCCGGGTCCTCCTCGTCATTGACGAAGCTCAGCGTGATACCGAACAGGACGCCGACCGGTTCGTCGAAGTTGATCAGCCGCTGCACGTCGGCATGCTTCTCGATGCTGCCGGGATCGCGAATATCCGCCTCCACCACGATAATCGACTCGTCCACGGCGAGCAGTGCGCGCCCGTGCGCCACCACGAACGGATCATCGTCGACGTACACGACGCGGGCCTGCGGATGCGTCTGCCGCAGGACCTGGTGCACATTGATGCTCGCGGGCAGGCCACAGCCCATATCGATGATCTGGCTGATGCCCGACTCGGCCATCAGCCGGGTGGCCCGCAGTATGGCCTCCCGGTTGGTGATCGCCAGCATTTCGGAGCCGGGAAGATCTTCGATGAAGTAATCGCCCAGATCCTTGTCGACACCGTAGTTATCGCGGCCGCCCAGCACATAGCTGTACACGCGTGCCACACTCGGCCGAGATTGCCGCGCTCGCATGGCGTTGATGTTCAAGTCGCACACACCCCTCTTTCCACACCGACGATACCGCTATCCACCAGGAAATCCTCGGTCATCACGACGATCACCGCCAGCGTCCGGGTATGACGAATCGGGCCTAATTCGTCGCCGTCGTGGTGGGTGCGGCAGCGGTGGTCGTGGGGGCGACCGTGGTGGTTGTCGGTGCGGGAGTGGCGGTTTGGGTGGTGGTCACCGGTGCGGTGGTGTCGGTGGTCGTGGGCGCCACCGTGGTCGTGGTGGTCGGCGCCACGGTCGTGGTCGGGGCCGGGATCGGGTCCGGGCAGTGACCCAACTGGTCACCGAGAGTGTTGATTTCGGCGTTCGAGCGCGGGTCCCCGGCATAGTTGATCTGGTCGGTGCACTTCACCGGAGCGCCCGCACCCGGATCCTGGGCGGGCGCGGGCTGATCCCCCGCCGGGTTCGGCTGCTGAGGGTTGTTCCCGCCCTGCGGGTTTCCGCCTTGACGCGGCTGCGAGCCGGGATTGCCGCCGCCGGGCTGCGACGCGGGTGAGCTCGTCACCGACGTGACGGGGCTCGTCGTGCCCGCCACCGTGGTGGTCCCGGAAATCTTCGCCGTCACACTCGACTTGTCCGAATCGCTCGAACAGCCCGCCGCCAACACAACGATCGGTGCCATCAGCGCCACCGCGACCCGAGTAACCACCTGTAGGCGCACGCGCCCTCCCGCCACAGCGGACATTCCATCCTCCTGAGCGCGCAGCCCCAGCCCCGACTCATCGGCTGCACCACAACAACATTCGCCGGTTCACCACAGAACCGGTCGACACGAATTCAGGGGGAATGATCATCCCCCGGTCCGAACAGTAAGGGCTCGGACCGGGGGAAGTCATCGGCGTCGACGCCCCAAGTTCTGGGGGCCGCTTATCGATCGAGGCGGAATGCTTATCGATCGGGAAGGAGGCTCAGCGGTTCGCGGTGGTGGTTGGGGCGCGTTGTGCGAGCAGGGCATCCAGTTGTTGTTCGGCCCGCTCGGCGCGGGCAAGGGTTTGGGCGCGGGCATCGTCGAGGGCGGCCAGGCGTTCGGCGGCTTCCTGGCGGGCCTTGTCGAGCGCGGCGGTCGAATCCTTGCGCAGCTCCGCCAGATCGGCGGCGGCCTGCCGGCGCGCCTCGGCGTTCTCGGACCGGACGCGATCGAGGTCGGCGCGTGCCTGCTTGAGTTCGTCGCGGGTCTCGGCGACCACCTGATTGCGTTCCGCGACCGCGGCCTCGGCGCGTTCGATGGCGCGCTCGGCATCAGCTGCGCGCTGCACCGCGAGGTCACGTTCCGCCCCCGCGGCGGTGATGCGCTGACTCGCGTCGCGGCGCACCTGCTCTACCTCGGCGGCAGCTTTCGCGCGAGCCAGTTCGATATCCTCGGCCGCCTGCTGCCGCGCCCGCTCGACATCGTCGGCCGCTTCCCTGCGCAGTGTGCGTACCTCGGCCTCGGCCTCGGCGCGTGCGGCGAAGACATCGTCCGCCGCCTGCTTGGTCACCTGCGCAACCTCTTTGAGCGCGTCATCACGAGCGCTCAACGCCTCAGCGATCCGCCCCTCCGCCTCCTCGGCCGCCAACGCCGCGTCCTCCGCCGCCGATTCGGCTGCCGCCCTGGCCTCTTCGGCCTCTCGTCGCTTCTGCTCCGCGGCCACGGTCGCCATCTCCGCCTCCGCGATCCGACGCGCCGCATCCGCCTGCACCGCCTGGACCTGCGCTTCTGCCACGGCAGGATCGGCCAGCGTGGACAATTCGGCCACCGCGGCGGTGAGTGTATTCCCCAACTGATCGGTCAGCGCCCGAAATTGTCCAAGCAGTTCATCGGCCCTGAGACGGGCCACCGTCACCGGACCCTGTTGCGTCACAGTGACGTTCGCGGCCGGACTCTCACCCTCCGCCTGTTGCATCCTTTGCCGCTCCCGCCACGCCCTCCACCGCGTGTGATCCGGATGCTCACAGTATTCCGACGGCCGCCCCGGCCCCCCGGCTCGCGTAATCGGTTTAGTACACCCCGGGTAGTTACAGATGCTCGACACCGCCAAATCGTAGCGTTGGTTTCGTCATTTCCAACGTAAGAACACGAAACGAAACCCCAAGTGCCCGAAATCAACTCAACCGGCTCTGACCCCCGATAAGTGAACGTTATCGGAGGTCAGCATCCCTCGTCCATCCAAAAAGCGTCGATATTATTTCGTTTACGTTTGGTCACAGCAAACGCAACGGAACCTCTACGAAACCCGTGAAAAACTAGGCACCCCTTCTCGGTTCATGAGAAGGGGTGCCAGCTTTCAATGCGCCGGGACGGGTGAACGCCAGGACTGGCGGATAACAGCCGACGCGTTCGTTCTGTTTCGCAGACCGCACTGGCCGTCTTCGCTCGATCAACGAAGTGTCGGCGGGATCGCGGTGCGATCACGTCGAGGGCTGGGGATATCGGAACGGTCACCGGCTGGTGAACGGTGGCCGTCGTATCCGGGACAATTCTTCCATTCGGATTGCCGAGTGATTGCTGTCAGGTTTAGCCTCGAGACCCGAACTCGACGTACAGGCCAGTCGGTTCTTAATGGCTTGTCGGGATATCGAGATCGGGACGACACAGCGGGTCGGGGGATCCGGTCGATAGGGGTAACCCATGAACACCCACCAGCTCGCGATTACGCGTGCCCCGCACCCGACGATCCTGCCGCCTCAGCCAGCACCGACATCGAGGGTGCTCGTGGTCGAACAACATGCCACGACCGCCGAGATGGCCCTCCTGGTCCTGAAGGCCGCAGGTTACGAGGCGTTGCATGCCGGTTCCGGCACACAGGCGCTGGCTCTTGCCCCACTGTGGCATCCCGACCTGATCCTGCTGGACATCCTGCTACCCGACCTGCCCGGCATCGACGTCTGCCTGCGTCTGTGTCAGACGTCCACCGCCCCCATCTTGATCGTGTCCGCCGAGACCGAACCCGCCGTCATCGACCTCGCGCTGACCGCGGGCGCCTGCGACTACCTCACCAAACCCTTTCGCACCGCCGAACTGATCACCCGCATCGGAGCCCGCCTCGGTCGATAACCGAGATCGACCACCCAAATCGTCCGAACACAACTCACATCACCGAGCCGGCGGGTCAATGGCTGAAGGTGTCCGGGAATCCGAACGTCGTCACCAGTGCCGGATCGTGGAACTTGATCACGCGGGAGACGCCGGTCGCGGTGGGCGCCAGCACCACAACTCCGTCGGCTCGCAACGTTCCGTCCGCGGCCCGGCGGTATACGACCGCGGCCGGCTGTCCGTTGGCGGCGGTCGCGATCATCCGCCAATCGCCCGGTGTGCCGAGTACGAACGCCTCGAGGACGTGGATACACATCGCCCGGCCCGACTGCCAGTCGCCGAAGGGCGTCGCCTCGAGGGTGGCGTCGACGCGTAGCACCTGTTCGAGCAGGGTCGCGTCGGAGCGCTCGAACGCCGCGATATAGCCGTCGAGCAGCGCCTGCGCCCGCTGGTCGGTCGGTTCGAGCAGTTTGCGCGGCTCGGGCTCCAACTCGTCCAGCCGGGCGCGGGCCCGCTGCAGGCCGCTCTTGACGGCCGCGGTGCTGGTGCCGAGGATCTCCGCGGTCTCGGCTGCCGAGAACGCCAGCACCTCACGCAGGATGAGGATCGCGCGTTGCCGGGCGGGCAGATGCTGCAGGCTGGCGATGAGCGCCAGCCGCAGCGATTCTCGTTCGACCACTACCACGGCCGGATCGCCGTCCGGTGTGGCGACCTGTGCGTCAGGCAGCGGCTCCAACCATGAGACCTCCCCCGGCGCAACGGGATTCGGCGCACGATCAGGTCCGTCGTACGGGCCGCCCAGACCTGAGGGCAACACCCGAATCCGACGTCGCTCCAACGCCTTCAGACAGACATTGGTGGCGATCTTGTAGAGCCAGGAACGCATCGACGCCCGGCCCTCGAATCCGGAGTAGGACCGCCACGCTCGCAGATAGGTCTCCTGCACCAGGTCCTCGGCATCGTGCGCGGAGCCGACCATGCGGTAGCAGTGCGCCAGCAACTCCCGCCGGAACCGTTCGGTCTCCTCCGTGAACTGGTCTCGCTCCGGTGCCGGTCGCAGATGCGATGTCACGTCGCCAGCCTAGCGATCAGACTTCATCGAGCCGCAGAATCATGCCGCGAAAGGTCGCATAGCGGGCCAGGTTCGCCGCGGCGTCCTCGGCGGTGCGGCGGCCGATCTCGGACCCGAGCGCGGTCTCGAGAGCGGCCATGTCGTCCCAGTCCAGCATCACGACCAGGTAGCACGGCTCGCCGATCACGGCCGCCGGTTGGTGACTGCGCGTGAAGCGACGCAGGCCCGGATACTGTCGCGCCAGCGGGATATGG
>NZ_JBSGBY010000133.1:0-15674 GCF_053601505.1 Nocardia sp. NPDC004722 | reverse complement strand
GGCGGCCAGCAGGGCCGCGCCGTGCGCGCTCAGGTGGGCCGGGTCGGCGGCGGCCGCGACGGGGATGCCGAATTCGGTGGACAGCAGTTCGGTTACCAGCGGTATGCCGGCGCCGCCGCCGGTGAGCAGGACGCCGTCCAGATCGGCGGCGGTCACGCCCGCGCGGCGCATGGCCTCACGCACCAGATCGGTCGAGCCGAGCAGCGGGCCGCGCAGCAGTTCCTCGATATCGTCGCGAACAAGTCGTATGTCCATATTTCCCAGGCCGGGCAAACGCACCGGGACCATGGTGGCGGTATTTGTGGAGAGTGTTTCCTTCGCAATTTTGCAGCGTTGGCGGAGCGCTGACAATTCTTGTTCCACCAATGGATCGAACGGATCGAAATCCTTTTCGCCCACGGCATGCGCGAGCACGTAACGCATCGTCAACAGATCGAATTCCGAACCGGCCACCGCGGTGGTACGTACCGGTTCGCCCAGCAGGCCCGACATGGCTCCCGTCCGGGCCACCGAAACGGTCAGGCCGGTGGCGCCCAGGTCGTAAACGACCATCGCGCCGTCATGGCTGGATTCGTGCACCTCTTGCAGCCAGCGCATGGCCGCCGTCGGCTCCGGGACCAGGGCCACCGAGTCGAGCCCGGCGTCGCCGAGGGCCGTGCGCTGCCGCTCGACGGTGTGCTGCGACCACCACGCCGGATAGCAGGTGACCGCGGCGGCGGTCGGGCCCGCCTCGTCCAGGGCGCGGCCGACGGCCGCCGCCACCAGATCCGCGGCGCGAACAGCGGATCCGTCCCGGGTTCGAATGTCCACGGGATCCCCGACCCGGGACAGCAGGCTGTCCGCGACCTCCGGCTCCGCGCCCAGCATGCTGGGCCGGGTGCGCACTCTGTGTTGTCCCCCCGAAGTCGTCACGGCAACGGTATTCAGCGACCCGACGGTAATGCCGAGCGCCAGCCCCTGACTCATTCGAGATCCCCTGTCATTTCCAGAACACGCTTCGGTTGAATCGTGTGCTGCCCGAAAGCTCTTCGGTCCGATTTGTTCGAAATCCTCGGTTCAGGCCGGGCGGCCCACCGAGCCTGTCGGTAGCTGGGGGGCTGTCGTTACCGATTCCCCGACAGGTATGGGGAAATTCCCCTAATGTCCACCTTTCCCCCTAGCCGGGGCTCCCCGCGGATGGGGGAGTTCACCCCGCTGTGCGTAACAAGTTGCCTTCGTAACGTGAAAGGAAATTCGAGCAGCGCGGGTCAGCGGGGCCCGCCCATCCAGGGAGACGATTCGCCATGAGCCCCAACGCAATTCTCGAGTTCATCCTCAACCTGCTGCGCGACCACGAGGCCGCCGTCAGCTATTGCAACAATCCGGGCGGGGCGTTGGCCGCCGCCGGACTCGACAACGTGACGCCGGAAGACATCGCCGCGGTCGCGCCCATGGTGGCCGAGTCCGCCTTGGTTGCGGGAGGTTCGCAGCTGTCCGACATCATCGCCGCGGGCGGGGCCACCGGGCTGACCGCCGACACGGGTGTGAGCGCCGGTCTGGGCGCAGACACCGGCCTCGGTGCGGGCGTCAACGGCGATGCGGGCGGGTCCGCCGGACTCGGTGGTTCTGTCGGTCTGGGCACCGACGCGGGCCTCAATCTCGGCAGCGCGGCCGCCACCCAGGTGCTCCTCAACGGCGGCGCCGACGCGGGCCTCAACCTCGGCCTCGCCGACAACCTCAGCGCGATGGTCGGCGGAGCCGCGGATCTGGGCGCGGGCCTGGCCGCCGGCCTGGGCGGCGCGCTCGGCGTCGCGGGCGACGTGGCGACCGGTCTCGAAACCAACCTCGGCACCGTCCTCGGCGCATCGGCCACCGCCGACCTCACCTCCGCCCTCAACGGCGGCCTCGACGCGGGCGCGGGCCTGCAAACCGGCCTCCAGGGCGCGGTCGATGCCTTCACCCAGGCCGGAGCGGGCCTGACCGGCGCCCTCACCACCGCGGCGGGCCTCGAAACCGGCCTCGGCGCGGGCGTTTCGACCGCCGCGGACGCGGCCGCCAACCTGGGCGCGGGCCTGCAGGCGGGCCTCGGCGGGGCGCTGAATTCCGCAGCGGGTGTGGGCGCGGGCATCAATGGCGCGGTGAATGTCGCGAACGATCTCGGCGCGCAACTCGGAAGCGGCCTGGAAGCCGGCCTTTCCGGCACCGCCGACACGATCATCGGCGTCGGCAGCCAACTCGGCGGCGACCTCAACACCGGCCTCGCCGGCGGAGTGAACGCGGGCGCGAACCTCGGCACGGGTCTCGACACCGCGATCGGCGCGGGAACCCAACTCGGCGCGGGCTTGGAGACCGGCCTGAACGGCGCGACGAACGTCGGCGCACAACTGGGAAGTGGCTTGGATACCGGCATTTCGGGCCTGGGCAATGCGGCGGCCGGGGTCGGCGCGGGTCTGGACGGCGGCCTGCACGCCGGTACGGACTTGAGCGCGCAGCTCGGTGGTGGACTCGGTGCCGGGATCGATAGCGCGGTCGGCGCGGGTACTCAGCTCGGCGCTGGACTCGAAACGGGTCTCAACGGCGCGACGAATGTTGGCGCACAGCTGGGAAGCGGTCTGGATACGGGCATTTCGGGCCTGGGTAACGCGGCGGCCGGGGTTGGTGCGGGGCTGGATACCGGGCTGCATACAGGTGCCGATCTGGGCACACAGCTCGGGGCCGGGTTGGAGAGCGGGCTCAATGGGGCCGCGAATGTCGGTACCGGGGTCGGTGCTCAGCTCGGTGGGGGCCTGGATACCGGTCTGCACACGGGTGCGGATCTGGGTGGGCAGCTCGGAAGTGGTTTGGAGACGGGTGTTTCGGGTGTGGGGAATGCGGTGGGCGGCGTTGGGGCCGGGCTCGATACCGGGCTGACCGGGGTTGGGAACGCTGTGGCTGGGGTGGGCAGCGGGCTGGATGCGGGGGTCGGTACCGGCGCTCAGGTTGGTGGTGGGGCTCAGGTCGGGGCCGGGGCACACGGGGTGACGGCTGTGGATGCCGGGCTGAACGGGGCGGGCTCGAATCCTTGGGCGGGGGTGGATGTTTCGCAGGCGTTCGGGGGCGGGGTGCATGTGCCGGATGCTTCGTTGTTCGGGGATTCGCATGCCGGGGCGGATCTCGGGACGCATGCGGGTGGGGACATCGTCGGGGACATGTTGCACTCCTAGGTTGAGGGGTCGCTCACCGCGGTTCGCCGCGGTGAGCGATGAACTTTTCGAAACGGAAACGGCTGGAACAGGTTCGGAGAACTGGCGTGACGAGCATGGTGGCGGCGAATCCGCTGTTGACGATGGTGTCGGAGGCCATCGCGGTGGCACGGTCCGCGGAACGCGGGGATCTGGTCGCCCGGCTGGAGACGGTGGCGGGCAAGGTGCGGGATCCGCGGCGGCGGATCGTGGTGGCCGGGTTGGGGAATCAGGGCAAGAGCCGATTCGTCAACGCGCTGGTCAATCTGGATGTCTGCCCGGTCGCCGACGATTCGGCCACCACGGTGACCACGGTGCTGTCCTACGGCGCGCAGCCGAGCGCGGCGGTGGTCGCGGCGGGTCCGGACGGTGGCGCGAACACCCGGGAGCCGGTGCCGTTCGACGCCGTGGCGGCGATCACCGGCCACAGCGCGCACGGCGGCACGGTGCTGAGCCCGCAGGGCCGGGCCGTCCTGCGGCTCGAACTGGAGGCCCCGAGTCAGCTGCTCGCCGACGGCATCGTGGTGGTCGACACTCCCGGTCTGGGCGGGCACGGAACCACCGGCGCGGCCACGGTTCTCGGTCAGGCCCCGGCGGCGGACGCGGTGCTGATGCTCACCGACGCCTCCACCGAGCTCACCGAGACCGAGGTGGATTTCCTGCGTCAGGTGCGCGAACTGTGCCCGGCGGTCGCGGTGCTGGTCACCAAGATCGACCTGTACCCGCATTGGCGGCAGGTATTCGAGGCCAACCGTAAGCACCTGCGTGCCAACGACATCGAGGTGCCGATGCTGCCGGTCTCGGCCGTGCTGCGGGCGCACGCCATGCGCCTGCAGGACGAGGGCCTGGGCCGCGAGTCCGGTTTCGGGCTGGTGTTCCAGTTCCTGCGCGAGCAGGTGGTGGCCCGGGATCAGGCGGCGTTGCGCCGCGCGGTCGCGCTCGACATCTCCTCCGCCGCAGAGCATCTGGCGCTGGCCCTGGGCAGCGAACTGGTGGCGCTGCGGGATCCGGCCAAGGGCGCGGCCGCCATCCGGGAACTGCATGCCGCCAAGGCCGAGGCGGAGAAGCTGCACCGGCACACCGCCGCCTGGCAGCAGACGCTCGGCGACGGCATCACCGACCTGGCCGGGGATATCGACCACGATCTGCGCAACCGCCTGCGCGATATCGCCCGCACCGCCGAGGACTGGATCGACGAGCACGATCCGGGCCGGCATTGGGACAGCATGGACGAATGGCTCACCGCCACCGTGGGTTCCGCCGTCGGCGACAATCTGGTGTGGACCGGCACCCGCGCGGTGAAGCTGGCCGAGCGGGTCGCCACCCATTTCACCGACCTGGGCGCGGTGGATCTGCCGGAGGTGCGCGACACCCTCGACGGTGATTCCCGCACCGAATCCTGCACCCTCGCCGATCTGGAACCGGATCTGGGTTTGGGCCACAAGCTGCTGGTCGGGGTGCGCGGCTCCTACGGCGGCGTGGTGATGGCGGGCATGGTGGGCACCATGGCCGGGCTGGCGTTGATCAATCCGATCTCGCTGGGCGCGGGAGTCCTGCTGGGCGGCAAGGCGTTCACCGATGACAAGCGGGCGCGGCTGGCCAAGCGGCGGGCCGACGGCAAGATGGCGGTGCGCCGCTATCTCGACGATGTCGCCTTCCACACCGGCAAGGAGACCAAGGACCGCCTGCACCGCATCCACCGCCTGCTGCGCGACCATTTCACCGCCATCGCCGAGCGCACGCTGCGTTCCATCGACGAATCCCTGCGCGCCGCACAGGAGGCCGCGAATCTGGAGGCGGCGCGTCGCACCGAACGCGCCGCGGAACTCGAACGCCGACTGCGCGTGGTGGCGGAACTCCGCCAGCACGCCAACGCCCTGCTCGCCCCCGAGTCGACCGCTCTCCCGGCCCCGACCGTTCTCCCGCAACTCCCACCCGCCCACTGATCGCTCGAGCCTCGGCCCGCTCGGTTCCCGCCGATCGACCGCATCCGCAGGATTGCGCTGTCCCATCACCCTCACACCGGCGCGACAGGTTGGTGTCCCCGCGCTACCGGCAGTGTCGTTCACGCCGAGAGGGTGGGCCGGGTGTGGCGGTCGCGCCGGATACCGGCCGACCGATCGCCGAGCGAATAGGCTCTGCACGTGCGCCGCGAGCGGTGTGCGGAACTGGGAATCGGCTGTGAGAGCTGCGGAGATCTGCTAACGATTGCCCGGGATCCGCCGAATGCCTTGCGGATGCGTTCAGGTGCGGTGTGCTGCGGAATCGGGAGCCTATGAGAGACGACGCGAGCGGTGTCGGTTATGGGCCGGTGCCGGAGACGTACGGGCTGGTCCCGGAGACGCGTGGGCTGGTGGCGGCGGCGCGGCGATCGCTGGGCGATCGGCCGCGGGTGCGCGCGCAACTCGACGAGTGCGCGCGGCGGCTGGACGAGCCGCTGCGGGTGGCGTTGGCCGGGCAGCTCAAGGCCGGGAAGTCGACGCTGTTGAACGCGTTGGTGGGGCAGGACATCGCGCCCACCGACGCGACCGAGTGCACGCGGCTGGTCACCTGGTATCGCAACGGCACCGCGCCGCGGGTCACCGCGTACAGCACTGACGGCGCGCGTGCGGATGTGGTGGTGCGGCGCGGACGTGGGGCCGAGGGGCTGCCGGGCGCGCACGGGCTCACCTTCGATCTGTCCGCGCTGCGCTGGAATTCGCCTGGATCACGCGGGATGGCGGGGCCGCGCGATTTGACTCCTTCGCGTGAGTTGGATCGGCCGCGCGAGGTGGATCAGTTGTCGGTGGAGTGGCCGTCGGCGGAGCTGGCGCAGACCACCATCATCGACACGCCCGGCATCTCCTCGCTGTCGCGGGAGGTGTCGGCGCGGACGTCGCGGCTGCTGACGCCGGGCGGTCCGGGTCCGGTGTTGCCGCCCGCCGACGCGGTGCTCTACCTGTTGCGTCGGTTGGACACCGCCGACATCGACTTCCTGGAACGCATCGGCGCGGGCCCAACCGGTTCGGCGGGGAGTGCTGGTGTGCCACAGGGCTTCTCAGGACCGCTAGGCGTGATCGGCGTGGTGTCGCGGGCCGACGAGATCGGGGCCGGGCGCATCGACGCCCTGCACTCCGCGCGCGACGTCGCCTCCCGCTTCGCGACGGAGCTGGAGCGAACCGGCCTGTGCCAGTCGGTGATTCCGGTCGCCGGCCTGCTGGCGTTCGCCGCCGCCACCTTGCGCCAGCGCGAATACGACGCCTTCGAGGCGCTGGCTTCGGTCCCGGTCGACGACCTGACCGCGGCCCTGCTGTCGGCCGACCGCTTCGCCCACCCCAACCTGCCGCTGCCGGTCCCGGCGGACCTGCGCGCCCACCTGGCCGCCCGCTTCGGCCTGTTCGGAATCCGGTTGGCGGTCACCCTGATCCGCCTCGGCGTCCGCGGCTCGCAGGCGCTGTCCGCCGAACTCACCGACCGCAGCGGCCTCGACGAACTCCGCACCGTGCTGGACGTCCAATTCGCCCAGCGCGCCGACGATTTGAAGGCGCATTCGGCCCTGACCGCCTTGGCGCGCATCCTAGCCGCGAACACCGGATCGGCCGCCGACGCGCTGCTGCCCCGGGTCCGCACCCTGCTCGCCGACGTGCACGGCTTCGCCGAACTCCGCCTGCTGGCCCGCCTGCGTTCCGACGAATTACCTTTGCCCCCCGAGGAGCTCGCCGAACTGCATCGGCTCATCGGCGGCATCGGCGTCGCGCCGACGGTGCGGCTGGGCTTGCCGGGCCACACCGACCTGGCGACCCAGCGTGAGGCGGCACTGGCGGCCGTCCAGAAATGGCGGGCCCGCAGCCGTCACCCGCTGGCCGATCAGTTCTTCGCCAGCGCCTGCCGCACCGCCGCCCGCAGCGCCGAGGGTCTCCTGGACATCCTCCACGAGCCACCGACCACCCCGTTCGCCCAGATCAGGCCGCGTTGACCGAGTCTCGGAGCGAGATCGGGGCTACACGGTGAACTGGTAGGGAACGATGGCCGGAGCCTCGACCCAGGAGGCGAACGGGACATAGCTGCCCGCCCGCGACCCCAGCGTCAGCATCACCTGGGCCCGGGTGCCCGCGGCGAACCGGGTCACATCGACGTCGAAGGTCATCGGCTCACTCGGCGTCCGGCTCGCCCGCAGGTAGACCTGCTGTTCACCCATTTGGAAGGTGCTGATGTCGTTCAGATCGGTGGAGTTCCAGCGGACGCTCATCCACTGACCGCAGGAATCGGGGTCGACGGACCCGGAAGGCAGTGTGTCGATTCCCAATGCCTGCAGCGCGATGGTCAGATGGCCCGGACGACCGGGATCGGTCTCGGCCCAGAATCGATAGTTGATTCGGCAGGCGACGGTGTCGCCGATGGCGCTGCCGCCCTCCGCGATCGGTGGGATCGGCCAGGGCGGCTGCGCCGGGGACACGACGTCGGCCGAGGCGACGGCGATGCTTCCGAAAAGGGAAGCCAGCGACAATGTCGCAATAGTGATCGTTCGAGACATTCCGGCAAGCAGGCGCATGAAAACCCCCTGTAGACAACTTTCAGCAACCCACCTTCGCGGGTCGGCTGCCGGTTGTCAATTCGGGTTGGACCGCGCTGACCTGCGACGATGCGCCGCCGCCGGTCAGGGCGCGGTGCGGTCGCTGCGGGGGTCGATGAGGATTTTGGCGTGGTGGTCGGGGGAGGCGAGGGTGGTGAAGGCGGTGGAGATGCCGTCGAGGCCGACCGTGCCGGTGAGGAGGGGGGAGGGGTCGACCTTGCCGTCGGCGAGCATGTGGAGGGTGTCGCGGAATTCGCCGGGGTCGTAGCCGAGCACGAAGCGGAGTTCGATTTCCTTGTTGATGGCGGTGGCGGGGTGGAAGGCGTCCTGTTGCATGCAGACGCCGACCACGACGACGCGCGTCAACGGCGGTGCGGCGGTGAGGATTTGGTCGATGATGCCGGGCACTCCGACGCATTCGAAGACGACCGGGCCGGAGGGGCCGCGGTTGAGGGTGTGGAGTAGGCGGAACAGCTGCCACCAGGGGAGGCCGGGGAGGCGGCGCAGGCGTTCCATGGCGTCGAAGCCGAGGTTGAGGATGTCGCTCGCGCCGGTGATGCGGGATGGCTTGGGCGTTGCCGTCCAAGGGGATTCGGTGCCGGGGTCGACCACCACGTCGGCTCCGCAGGCGCTCGCCAGTTCGCGGCGGCGCGGGGAGAAGTCGCTGGCGACGACGGTGCGCACGCCCGCCGCCTTCAGCATGCTGATGACAGCCAGTCCGATCGGGCCGCAACCGATGACGAAGGCCGTCTGCCCCTTGGTGATTCGGCTCTTGCGGACCGCGTGCCAGCCCACCGCCATGGGTTCGGTGAGGGCGGCGTGGTCGGGGGACAGGCCGTTGGGGACCTCGAAGGTCATGGGTTCCTGCACCAGCACGTGTTCGGCGTAGCCGCCGGGCGCGTTTGCCGACAGCCCGGTCAGTTCGGGTTGGCGGCCGGTGCGCAGGATGGGCATGGCCACCACCGGGGTACCGGTCTTCCAGCGGCGGCGGGTGCCGGGCCCGTATTCGACGATCTCACCGGTGAATTCGTGCCCCATGACGACGGCCTGGTCCGACCGCATGAAGTGGTCGTAGCCGGTGGCGGCGGCCAGGTCGGCCAGGTCGTCGCAGTGGGTGCGGGCGTGCAGGTCGGAGCCGCAGATGCCGCAGCGGGTGACGCTGATGAGCACTTGCCCGGGTCCCGGTACGGGAGTGGGCAGGTCCTCGACCCGGAATTCACCCTTGGTGCAGACTGCGGCGCGCATGACGGACTCCTGTCGAAAGACGGTGACAGTTCGGATTCTTCACCACCCGCGGGTCAGATGGTGACCAGTTCGTCCTCGTCCTCGATCTCGTGCTGTTCGAGCCGTGTCGTGCCCGGCAGCGCCACGAATTCGAGACACACCACGGCCATCAGTCCGATGCCCCACAGCATCGTGTAGTCGAAGGTGTGCGCGAAGTTGACGGCGTTGGCCTGCGAACCGGCGTGTGTGAGGGCCTGCGTGACAGCCGGATTCGCGTTCATCGCCGACTGGCAGCTGGCCGGGACCGCGGTCGGATCCACCTCCGCCGACCGATCCCGCACGCAAGCCCGGAAACCCGCCAGGATCTGGTCCTGCGCGGCGGCGGGCAGCCCGGCCTCCGACAGGTGGGTCCGGGTCTGCGCCGTGACGGCGTCCACGCCCCGCGCCGAATCGTGGTCGAGCTGCATGAAGAACAGGATCCCCACCAGCGCCACACCGAGCGCCATGCCGAGTTGCTGCCCGGTGTTCAGCAGCCCGGACGCCGCACCCGCCTCACGGTCGGGAATCTGCCCGAGCAGCATGTCGATGGTCGGCGCGACCACGATGCCGAAGCCGATGCCGGTCAACACCATCGGCAGCACCATCTGCCATGAGCTGAAACCGGATTCGTAGTGTGCGGCCATCGCCCCGTAGAGGCCGAAGCCGCCGGCGGTGATCAGCCCGCCCAGCAGCAGCACCCATTTGCCGAAGCGGGGCGCGAGCACGCTCACCGACACGCCCGCGCCGATGCCCGCGCCGACCGCGAAGAACACCGAGGTGAGCCCGGCGCGCATGGGCGACCAGCCCAGCCCGGCCTGCATGAACAGCGTCCAGATCAGGAAGAAGCCGCCGAAGCCGACCCAGAACAGCAGCCAGCTCGCGAGTCCCGTGGTGAAGGCCCGGTTGCGGAACAACGCCAGATCGATCAGCGGTGAGCCGACGGTCCGCGCGCGCCACCGTTCGTAGGCGATGAACCCGGCGAAGACCGCCGCGGCAGCGCCCATCATGACGAAAGTCCAGGCGGGCCAATCCAATCGGCGGCCCTCGTTGAGCGGATACACCAGCAGCAGCACCGCGGACACGGCCAGCACCATGCCGACGATGTCCAGGCGCGGCGCGTGCGCGGACCGCGAATCCCGCATGACCACGGCCGCGGCGGCCAATGCCGCGATGCCGACCGGCACGTTGACCAGGAAGATGGGCCGCCATTCCAGGCCGAACAGATTGCCCTGCACCAGCAGTCCGCCCAGCGACAGCCCGACCGCGGACGCCGACCCGCCGACGCCGCTGTAGACGGCGATCGCCTTGGCGCGCTCCTCCTTCGGGAAGGTGACGCGGATGATGGCCAGGATCTGCGGCACCATGAGCCCGGCCATCGCGCCCTGGACGAAGCGGGAGCCGATGAGCAGGGCCGGCGAGTCGGCGACGCCGCAGGCCAGCGAGGCCAGCGTGAATCCGGCGACGCCGATCAGGAACAGCCGCTTGCGGCCGAAGATGTCGCCGAGCCGGCCGCCGGTGATCAGGACCGCCGCGAAGGACAGCACGTAGGCGGCGATGATCCATTCGATCTGCGAGTAGGCCGCGCCCAGGTCCTTCTGAATGCTGGGTACGGCCACATTGACGATGGTGACGTCGAGCAGGTCCATGAATCCGGCGGCCAGCACGACGGCGAAGGCGATCCACCGGCGTGGATCGAGGGTGGGAGTGAGGTCGGTATCGGGGTTGACGTCGGTATCCATAGTGGCGAGCTCTCTTCGCGAGGGGGGATCGACCTCTCAAACTATGCACCTGAAGTGATTATCAAACAAGATGGCAATCATAATTCGTGCATTGCTGTACCCTTGGCAGGTGACCGACGCCGATCCCGTGTACCCGCCGCTGTACGAGAACCCCGCATTCCTGCTGGCGCAGTTGGGATCCCATGCGTCCGCCCGGTTCACGGCGCTGCTCGCGCCGCTGGGCCTCAAGCCCCCGCAGCACGGCTGCCTGCGCATCCTCGAGGCCAATGACGGGCAGTCGCAGCAGCAGCTGTGCGAGGCGCTGGGGATTCATCGCAATGTGATGGTCGGGCTGGTCGACGATCTGGAGAAGCGCGGCCTGGTGGAACGGCGCAGACATCCGATCGATCGGCGCGCGCACGCCGTGCATCTGCTGCCCGCCGGGCGCGAGATGATCGTGCGCACTTCGGCATTGGCCCGGACGCTGGACGCCGAGCTGCTGGCTCCGCTCGAACCGGGCGACCGTGCCGCCCTGGTCGCCATGTTGCAGCGGGCCACCGTCGGCAACGGGCTGACGCCCGGGATTCACCCGGGCCTGAAGAACGAGAAGGCTTGTGACGCGGATCACTGAGCAGTCCGGTCACAGCCGCCCGGGGCGCGTGTCCAACCAGGTGTAAGCAATTCACCCGGAAGGACACCGGCCATGGCCACCATCGACGTTCTGGACTCGTTCATCAACTACTCCGACACCGGCAGCGGAAACGTCCCGGTCGTCTTCCTGCACGGCAACCCCACCTCCTCCTACCTATGGCGCAATGTGATTCCGCACGTGAGCGGTGAAAACCGGGTGCTGGCACCGGATCTCATCGGCATGGGCGCCTCCGGCAAGCCCGAGGGCGACTACCGCTTCACCGATCACGCCCGCTACCTGGACGCCTGGTTCGACGCCCTGGGCCTGAACGACGTGGTGATCGTCGGTCACGACTGGGGCGGCGCGCTCGGCATGGACTTCGCCGCCCGCCACCCGGGCCGGGTGCGCGGCCTCGCCGTGGTGGAGACGTTCCTGCGTCCGCTGCACTGGTCGGACCTGCCGCCGCAGGGCGAGCAGCTGTTCCGCCGGTTCTGGTCGCCGGAGGGCGAGAAGATGGTCCTCGAGGACAATATGTTCATCGAATTCAACCTGCCCACCGCGATTCCCAGCCTCACCGCCGAGGCGCACGACGCGTACCGCGCGCCGTACCCGACCCCGGAGTCGCGCAAGCCCATGCTGGTGTGGCCGCGGGAGTTCCCGATCATCGGGGAGCCGGGCGAGACCGTCGCCATCGTCGAGAACTACGGCCGCTACCTGGCCGCCACCCCGGAGATGCCGAAGCTGATCATGCATGTGGATCAGGGTGTGGGCCTGGGTTCGCCGGAGACCGTGCGGTGGGCCGCGGAGACGTTCGCGGCCGCCGAGACCGTGAATATCGGCCCCGCCGGTCATCACTGCCCGGAGGAGCGTCCGGACGAGATCGGGTCGGCCGTCGCGGACTGGATTCGCCGCCACGCGCTCACCACCTCACCGGTCGTGGCCTGAACACACCCGACCGGTTCGACCGGTTAGCCTGGATTTGCCGTGGCAGGGCTGATCGCGGGGTGAGGATTTCCTCGCCCCGCGATCCCTGTCCGGGCACATCCTTCGCCTGCGTCGATTCCCGTTCGCCTCGGGCGTATCCGATTGCGCGCCGCGTCATTCCCGCCCAAGCTGGCTGCATGCAGACCGAATCGGGCAGTGCCGGAGACGAGTTCGACACAGCCCCCGGCGAGGCTGCGGTCACCGCTTCCGGCGAGACCGGGGCGGCCTCGGATCGGGAGCTGGCCGCTCGCGCGGTCGCCGGTGACCGGGCTGCCGTCGCGGAGGTGGTCCGGCTGCTGCAGGATCCGATCTACCGGCTGGCGCTGCGCATGGTGTGGCGGCCCGCCGACGCGGAGGACGCCACGCAGGAGATCCTGCTGCGCGTGGTCGGCAATCTCGCGAGCTTCCGCGGCGAGGCCCGGCTGACCACCTGGGCGTACCGGATCGGCGTCAACTATCTGCTGAACCTGAAGCGGCAGACGCCGCAGGAGGTGCGGCAGGTCAGCTTCGACGAGTACAGCGCGGGGCTGAGAGACGGTCTGGCGGAGGAGGATTACCGCGGTCCGGAGGCCACCGTGCTCACCCAGGAGACGCGGCTCAACTGCAGTCAGGCCATGCTGCAATGCCTCAGCCGCGACGAGCGGGTCGCGTACGTGCTCGCCGATGTCTTCGAGGTGAGTTCGGACGAGGCGGCCTGGATCGTGGACGCCACGCCCGCCGCCTATCGCAAGCGGGTGGAGCGGGCCCGCAAACGCCTCGGCAATTTCCTGGAATCGGCCTGCGGGCTGGCGAATCCGCAAGCCTTCTGCCGCTGTACACGGAGGGTCGACAAGGCGATCGAACTGGGACGGGTGGACCCGCGTCGTCCCGCCTTCGCGACGCATCCGATCACGCCGGGCGGGCGCAGCGTGCAGCAGGCGGAAGAGCAGATGGTGCGGTTGCACGATGCGGCGGCGGTGCTGGGCGCGCATCCGGATTACGCCGCGCCGCGGGCGAAGATGGAGGCCATCGCGGGCCTGCTGCGGTCGGGGCGATTCCCGCTGCTGGATTGATCCGGATCCGTTCGGCGCGAAGCTAGTTCGCGGTGCCGAACTTGCGTTCGTAGGCCCACGGGGCGAGTTCCGCGGTCACGTCCGCGAGCTCCGGTTCGGCGTCGCAGTCCGAACATTCCAGTCGCACACCGACTTTCCCGGTGCAGCCGGGGTGCCGGTAGGTGATGGGCGGCCCGTCCGGGGCCGCGTAGCGGTCGCCCCAGGCGGTGAGCGCGAGGATCACCGGTTTCAGGTCGAGTCCCTTCTCGGTGAGCGCGTACTCGGTGTGGCCGGGCGCGCCGCGCTGCTCGAAGATGCCGACCTCGACGAATTCGGCGAGCCGCTTGGTGAGGATGTTCGGCGCGATGCCCAGTCCGCGCTGGAACTCGGTGAACCGGGTCATGCCCGCGAACATGGCGTTGCGCACGATCAGCAGGCTCCAGCGTTCGCCCACGACCTCGAGCGCGCGTGCGGCCGAGCAGACCTCCCCCTCGTACATGCGTCCCAACATGACCCCAGATTGGCGCATCCGCTTGTGTGATGCAAGTAAGGTCGCTATCGTCATGAAAGTAAGTTACGCAGGTGAATGCCTGCATAAACCTTCACTTCGATCCTGAGGAACGGGATTCGCCATGACCGATCAGAACTTCACCGTCAGCTTCACCGTCGATCGCACGCCCGCCGAGGTCTTCGCCGCCGTTCTGAATCCCCGAGGGTGGTGGGGAAGCGACATCACCGGCGGCACCGAACGCCAGGGCGACACCTTTCACTACGAGGTCCCCGGCGTGCACCGCAGCGAGATCGAGTTGACCGAGGTCGTGCCCGATCGCCGGGTGGTCTGGTTGATCAAGGACAACTGGATGAACTTCGTCGAGGACAAGACCGAGTGGATCGACAACGAGATCCACTTCGACATCACCGAAACCGAGGGCGGCGTCGAACTGCGCTTCACCCAGATCGGCCTGGTCCCTGCCTACGAGTGCCACGACGTGTGCTCCCCGGCCTGGACCTTCTATGTCACCCAGAGCCTGCGCGACCTGATCACCACCGGCGTCGGCCTGCCCGGCCAGCTGCCCGGGCAGAAAGAGGCGATCGCGGCGGCGCGGGCCTGAATCAGCTCTCGCCCAGCATTTTTCGCGCCAACGGCACCACCTGCCGCGCGAACCGCTGCACCTGATCCACGTCGAAACCGGGCGGCCAGTAGATGAAGGCGTCGAAACCGGCATTGCGGGCCAGATCCACGATGATGTCGGCCCACTCCTGCGGTGAGCCGTGAATCGGATCGGAGCCACGGGGATTCGGGTGCAGCGGCCGATCGCTCACCACGCCCGGCAGGGCCGCCAGCCGGGTGATGGTGCGCGGGTCGCGCCCCACCGAGCGCGCCACCGCGTCGATGCGGGCATTGGCGTCGGCCCACTGCTCCCACGGCATCCAATTCGGCAGTGGCGCAACCCATCCGTCGGCCGCCGAGCCGATCAGATCCAGGGCGTGCGGGCCCAGCGCGCCCAGCCAGATGCCGATATTGTGCGCGGGCGCGGGCCCGCCCTCGATGCCCTGCACGGTGTATTCGGTGCCGACCACCGAAACCAGTTGGCCCGGACGCCATTCCGCGCGGATCACGGCGATGCCTTCGGCGAGCGCCATCAGCGCCGCGCGGCCCTTACGGGCCGGTCCGCCCATTCCGATCACGCCGCTCTCGAAAGCCCCTGACCCCAAACCCAATTCGAACCGGCCGCCGCTGAGCAGATCGAAGGTGGCGGCCTGCTTGGCGAGCATGGCGGGCGTGCGCAGCGGCAGATTCGCCACCCCTGGATACACGCTGACCAGCCCGGTCGCCGCCAGGCAGGCCCCGATCACCGCGAACGCGTCCCCGAACTCGGCGTTGTAGGGATGATCCTGGATGCCGACCAGATCCAAGCCTTCGGCGTCGGCGGCCACGGCCATGTCGATGACGTCCGGCAGCGCGGCCGCGACGGGTGGGATCGAGATTCCGAACCGAGCCTTCATCGAGCCTCCTCACCAGCGGAAATCGACGATTCAGATCTTCGTGCGCGGTCCGGGCGATACCCGGCATTTCGGACGTCCGCCCCGCACCCGGGCGTGTCCGCGGAGGCGGTATCTCCGTATCCCGAAGGCGCGCGGCCCGACCGGATTCCGTTTACGATCCCCGCGTGAGCTCGAGAACGTCCGGATCGGCCGGGGATGCCGCGCCCGGGCGCATGCGGGCGCGGGATATCGACCGCGTCAACGCGCGGGCGCTGCTCGACGCCGCCTACGAGGAGGGCGAACTCGGGG
>NZ_JBSGBY010000132.1:0-15691 GCF_053601505.1 Nocardia sp. NPDC004722 | reverse complement strand
ACGACATTGGTCGCCGTCGCGGGGCTCGTCGCGGCCACGGTGTTGTGGCGACGCCTGCGGCGCACCGACCCCACCGATCGGCGCACCCGGCGGACGCTGTTCTTCTTCGGTATTTCCGCGAACCTGGTGTCGCTGGCCATGATCGCGGTCGCCACCGCGAATACGCTCACCACCGCACACCCCGCGCCCGCGCTGGCGGCCCTGTTCAACGGCGGCTGGTGAGCTCACCCGAATTCGCTCGCGTCACGGCGGTCGCGACGGCCGCCACCAACGTGGCGGTGGCGGCGAGGACGGCCGTGGCGGTCCAGCCGAACCAGCCGACCGCCGCCGCGCCGAAGGCGGTGCCCAGGCTGCCGCCGACGAAGTAGACGACCATGTACGCGCTGTTGAAGCGGGCGGGAGCGGCGGGGTCCAGCGCGAGGACGGTGCTCTGGTTGGCTACTTGGGCGGCGAACAGGCCCGCGTCGAAGAGGCCGAGGCACACCAGGGTCACGGCGGTGATCGACAGGGAGACAGCGAGAATCACCGTGCTCACGATGGTCAGCGTCAGGCCGATCAGGATGACGCGGCGCGCGCCGATGCGGTCGGTCCAGACGCCGGAGACGCGGGTGGCGACGATGCCTAGCAGGCCCGCGAAGGCGTACAGGCCGATCCGTTCCGACGAGTACGAGAACGGGGGTTGCGACAGCGCCACGGCGAGTCCGGACCAGATCGTGCAGAACGCGAAGAACCAGAGCGCCCCTCGACCCGCCGCCGATCGCAGCGCCGGATGACGGGCGAACAGTGCGGGCATATTCCGCAGTGTGGCAAGGTAACTCGCGGTCGCGGAGGCCGAAGCCATCGGCAGTACCACCCGGGCAGCACCGGCGATCGCGACACACGCGGCGGCGAACACCAGCAGCATCCCCCGCCAACCCAGCGCATCCGCCAACCAGCCACCTACGATCCGCCCAGCCAGCACCCCGGCCGAGATACCGGCGGTGACGATTCCCAGCACGGTGGCCCGCCGCGCGGCAGGCGCGAAACGCCCTGCCACCGAACTCAATTGCGCCCCCACCGACGAGGCCGCACCGACCAGCGCGGCCCCCGCGCCGAGCAGCCACACCGACCCGACCACCGCACTCGCAGCCAAAGCCACTGCCAGCGCACAGAATTGAGCAGGCACCACCGTACGCGGCGCAGCCCGGTCAACCAGCGGCACCAATAGTGCCAGCCCGAGCAGATACCCCACCGGCCCGCCCGCCAACGCCGTCCCCACCGCCGCCACCGAAACATTCAGCGACCCAGCCACTCCCGAGACCGCGGGCTGCAGCGGATAAAGACTCGCGGTGCCGACCCCCGCCGCCAACGCCATGAACCACACCGTCGGCGCACGCAACACCGTGCCCCGGGTTTCCGGGATGAGATCGAGTTCCATATCCCTGACGGTAGGGAGACCCAGCCCGAGCTACCGGCGGGAATCAGCCCCGACAGTCACCAACCACCCCACCCGCTTGGTACTCCACCCCAGCGCGGCGAAGGCCGCCGCGATCGGCACCGGATCAGCGGCGGCCATGGGACGGATCGAGAGGTCGGCACTCACGCCCGGATCATCGCCGCACCGAGGCCGCCAGACAACCGCGTTTCACCGCTCCCAGACGCCGCTGGCGATGAACGACCGCCAATCCTCGTCGGAGAACCAGAGTTCCGGGCCGCGACCAGCGGCCTTCGAGTCACGGACGCCGACCCGGCCGTCACCCAGATAGACCTCCACGCACTGCTGTGCGGAATCGGATCTGCTCGACTTGTACCAGCGTCCGGTTGGCGGGAGCTTCTTCATTCGGTGTACTCCTTCGCGATCGCGAGCACCATGTCTCGAGTGTCCGCTTCCGTCAACGCTACCGCCCGCATACCGGCGACGGCTTCCCAATACTGATCGATCTCTTCCGCCCGATCGTGGTAGAGGCTGCCGATCACACCCTCCACCAGAACAATTGTCGGCAAGGCGATTCCGCTGGTTCCCTTCGGAAACTCGAGCAGCGTGAAGGGCTGAATAGTGAGCCCGCGGTGCGGGCGGGACGCGAACGGCATGACACGGATGCTGATGTTGTCGTTCTGCCCGATCTCGGCCATCCACGACAGCTGGCTCGCCATGACCTCCGCGGCTGCCGGACGGTGCCGGAGCACCGCTTCCGACAACAACACCTCGAGTCGAAAACCCTTCTCACCCAGCCGAAGTTGCCGCCGCGCAGTGAGCTCGAGTCGGCGCTCGATATTGACCGCCGAAAGGTCCGGCCTGTCGATCCGGATGATCGCGCGACGATATTCCGGAATCTGCAGCAGGCCGGGCACGATCATCGGCTGATGTACGACAACCCGATTGGCCGCACCTTCGAGTCGGAGGAATCGGGGGAACGTCGGCGCGACCTGATCTGTGTATGCCTTCCAGAATCCCTTCGAATTCCCTTGAGCCTTGGCGATCTTCTCCTGCTCGGAGATCTCGGACCACAACCGCAGCGCCTCCTCGCAGACCTCCGGCGAGGCACCGTACTGGTCCAGCAGCAACCCGATCAACGGCTTGGTGAGCTTGGTGGGACTCCCCTCCTCCATACGCATGATCACCTGGCGAGACACCTCCAGCGCGGACGCCGCCGTCAGCAGTGTCTGATGTGCACCTTCCCGTACTCCACGCATGAAGTTCCCGAAGTCCATGCGAGAGACTGTCGAACCAGCCATTTTCTTAGCCTCGCTATTTGGGTGCTATCCGCCACGGACATAGCTACAGCGGACTTCCATCGTATTTGAGGGAAGTCCGCGAGATGTCTGGTTCGACGGTCAATTCCGGTGTCTACTGATCGAAGAGCGCTCTGCGAAAACAATTCCCGGCCCAGGTGTCACATCTGGGCCATTCTCTCCGATAGGACATCGGGAGTCGCTATGCCCTGGGATGCGTGGATTTTGTCGGTTATGACTGTTATGGGCGGAGCGTTGATGGCGTTCTGCGTTCTTGAAGACATCAAAGGTTCTGGGAATTCGCATCGCAAACGATCCGGTCGGCATCGTGCGGCGCGGCGACACGTCGGGAGTTGAGCTGTGGCGCAAGCGATCAGCCATGAGGTGCCCGATTATCCGGTGCAGAACCTCGAAGTCGCTCGGCGTGGACTGGAGACCCACCGAGCCTGCGCGAAAGGATGTGAGGCCAAGCGGTATTTCCTTGCCCTCGTACCGCATTTGGAGATGATCGCGCGGCGGCGCGCGGCCTCCGCCGGGTGGAATCTCTGGACGCGTGGCGGGTGACACGCCGCGAATCAAGCGTACGGATCGGTGATTTCGCGTAGGCGGGCCATGATCTCGCGGAGTTGACGGGTGCGGGTCGCGCCGAGATGGGCGGCCCACTCGGCTTGCACCCGGGCGGCGGTCTCGTTGGCGAGCCGGACGAGTTCCGCACCGCGCGTGGTGAACCGGACCAGGCGGGCGCGCGCGTCGGAAGGGTCGGGGACCCGTTCGACGTAGCCCGCGCGGGCCAGTTGGTCGACCAGGAAGCCCGCCGTCTGCTTGGTGATCTGCGCTTGCTCGGCGAGCTCGGTGAGGCGGGTGCCGTCCGGGCCGATGCGGCCCGCGAGCCGGCCCTGGGCGATGGTGACGTCGCCGTAGCCCGCCTCGGCGAGGGCGGCGTAGATGCGCTGCTCCATGCCGCGGTAGGCGATGAACATCAGCAGGCCCACATTCAGGTCCTCGTCGGCCATCCCACTCCTTGATTCGGTCAGTCTCTCTGACTATATTTGGTCAGAGACACTGACCGATCGTAGAGGTGTTCCATGGACCTGGAAACCAGTTGGAAGGTCATCGAGCAGCAGCGGCGCGCCATCGCCGACCTGCTGGACGGACTCCCGGAGGAAGACTGGGACACGCCGTCACTGTGCGCGGGTTGGCGGATTCGCGAAGTCGCCGCACATCTCGCGCTCACGCCTCAACCGCCCTCGCCGCGCGTCATGCTCGCCACCGGAATCCGGGCGCGCGGCAACTACAACCGGTTCATCGACATCCTCACCACCGGGTATGCGAATCAGCCGACCGGGGAACTGGTTTCGCAGCTGCGTGACCACGCCGCGTCGCGAAAGCTGCCGTCGCTGACCAACTATCGGAACATCTTGTTCGACACCATGGTGCACGGGCAGGACATCGCGATTCCCCTCGGCCGTAGCCTCGAGATCCCGCCCGATGCGGCCGCGGCGGGGGCGGATCGCGCGGTGGAGGTCGGCTGGCCGGTGTGGGACAGACACCGTCTCGACGGAATCCGCCTGCGCGCCACCGATATCGACTGGGTGCACGGCACCGGGCGAGAAGTCAGCGGGCCCGTCACCGCGCTGCTACTGCTCATCACCGGGCGCACCGCACGGGTCGGGGAGCTCACCGGCGAGGGACTCACTCTCGCCACATCCCGCCTGCGAATGCCCACCACATGACCTCGTCCGTGCGGAACGAGGGGTCTGCGCGGATTGGGTTGTAGGAAGGGGTCACGGGTGTACTCAGTGCGGGAATTCGGACGAATTCCCGCACTGAGTACACCTTGATCTTGAAAGGAACCTCAGTCGGCCGAGGGTTCGGTGCCGGCGTGGGCGTACTCGGCGAGTGGGCCTGCCAGGGCGGCGGGGACTCGGGCGCGGACGCGGGTGCCGGTTTCCTCGTGTTCGGAGGTGAGGATCTTGCCGTCGGCGTGGATGCGGGCCAGCAGGTCGCCTCGGGTGTAGGGCAGCAGGACGCTGACCTCCACGTCGAGGCCGCCGAGGATCTGGGCGAGGCGGTCGCGGAGTTGGTCGACGCCCTGGCCGGTCTTGGCCGAGACGAAGGCCGCGTCCGGCAGCCAGCCGCGCAACTGGGTGACTTCCAGCGGATCCAATGCGTCGATCTTGTTGACCACCAGGAACTCCGGCGGGGCCGGACTCTTGGTCTCGCGCAGCACGTCGGTGATGACCTCGCGGACCGCCTTGATCTGCTGATCGGGCAGCGGGTCGGAACCATCCACCACGTGCAGTAGCAGGTCCGCGCCGGTCACCTCCTCCAACGTCGAGCGGAACGCCTCGACCAGCTGGGTGGGCAGGTGACGGACGAAACCGACGGTGTCGGTGAAGACCACCTCGCGGCCGTCCTCGAGGGCGGCGCGACGCGTCGTCGGATCCAGGGTGGCGAACAGCGCGTCCTGCACCAGGATTCCGGCGTCGGTGAGCGCGTTCATCAGCGAGGACTTGCCCGCGTTGGTGTAGCCGACGATCGCGACCTGCGGGATACCGCTGGCCGTGCGCTTGGCCCGCTTGGTGTCGCGCGCGGTCTTCATCTCGCGAATCTCGCGGCGCAGCTTCGCCATTCGCTCACGAATGCGGCGACGATCGGTCTCGATCTTGGTCTCACCGGGACCACGCAGACCCACACCGCCATTGCTGCCCGCGCGACCACCGGCCTGGCGGGACATCGACTCACCCCAGCCGCGCAGGCGCGGGAGCATGTACTCCATCTGCGCCAGCGACACCTGCGCCTTACCCTCACGGGAGGTGGCGTGCTGGGCGAAGATGTCGAGAATCAGCGCGGTGCGGTCGATGACCTTCACCTTCACGACCTTCTCCAGCGCGGTCAGCTGCGCGGGGGAAAGCTCACCGTCACACACGACGGTGTCGGCGCCGGACTCGAGCACCATGCCGCGCAACTCATCGGCCTTGCCCGAACCCAGATAGGTCGACTTGTCCGGCTTGTCGCGGCGCTGCACCAGCGTGTCGAGCACCTCGGAACCCGCGGTCTCGGCGAGTGCGGCCAGCTCGGCCATGCTCGCCTCGGCCTGCTCGGCCGTGCCCTCGGTCCACACCCCGCACAACACCACGCGCTCGAGGCGCAGCTGCCGGTACTCGACCTCGGTGACGTCCTCGAGCTCCGTGGACAGACCCGCGGTCCGGCGTAGCGCCGCGCGCTCATCGAGCTGCAGTTCACCGACGGTCGGCGCGGCCTGCCAGCCGTCGCGGCCGGTCTCGGGGGCGTCGTTGATCTCCTCGTCGATCTCTTCGGCGGGAGTGAACTCATACGTTTCTGGCTTACTCATACACCTCCATAGTCCCACGTCCCAACGAACGACCGCATTCGGTTATTTCGCCGCGACCGCACCGTGCGGAACCCATCACCTCGCGACGTGGGGGCCGTCACGTGTCCGCGAAGCGCTCCCCGGCCCTGGTGATGACCTCGTCGAGGACCTCACGGGAACGCAGCAGGTCGGCGATGGTGCGGTCGATGCGGTCGCGTTCGGAACGCAATTCGTGGACCAGCTCGGGCGTGGCGCGCTCGTTCGCGCCGCCGTCGGTGTCGCGCATGCACGGGAGGATCTCGAAGATCTTCCTGCTGTTGAGACCGGCCGCGAACAGCTCCTGGATGTGAATGACGCGATCCACGGCCAGATCCGGATAGTCGCGCTGGCCGCCGGGCGTGCGCGCGGCCACCAGCAGGCCCTGCTCCTCGTAGTAGCGCAGCGAACGCTCGCTCACGCCGGTGCGTTTGGCCAGCTCACCGATTCGCATGCGGCACTCCAGATTCCAAGGCTTGCACCTCACATCAATGTCAGGTTTTACCTTACCGGCATGACGAACACGGACCTCTTCAGCAGCAGCCGCCTCGGCGCCCTCGAACTCCCGAACCGGCTGGTCATGGCACCGCTGACGCGCAATCGCGCCGAAGCCGACGGGACTCCGTCGGCGCTCATGCGGACGCACTACACCCAGCGGGCCGGGGCGGGCCTGATCATCGCCGAGGGCACCACGCCCAACCGGGTCGGGCAGACGTATCCGAATATTCCCGGCGTCTACAGCGATTCGCAGATCGCGGGCTGGCGGCGCGTCACCGATTCGGTGCGGGACGCGGGCGGGCGCATGTTCCTGCAGTTGCAGCACGGCGGGCGGGTCGGGCACCCCGACAACAGCGGGCTGGTGCCGGTCGCGCCCTCGGCGATCGCGTTGCCGGAAGGCATTCACACGCCGTCCGGGCATCAGGAGTCGGTGATCCCGCGCGCGCTGAGCCGGGACGAAATCCACGCCACCATCGCCGATTTCGCGCAGGCCGCCCGCAATGCGGTGGCCGCGGGATTCGAGGGCGTGGAGATCCACAGCGCCAACGGCCATCTGCTGCACCAGTTCCTGGCAGGCAATACCAACCACCGCACCGATGCCTATGGCGGCTCGATCGCCAACCGCATCCGCTTCACCCTCGAAGTGGTGGACGCGGTCATCGCCGCGATCGGCGCCGACCGGGTCGGCATCCGCATCGCCCCCGGCGTCACCACCAACGGGATCGCCGAGGACGACACCGCCGAGCTGTACCCGGCCCTGGTCCGCGCCCTCGCACCCCGGCACCCGGCCTACCTCCACATCGTCTTCGCCGACCCGGAAACCGAACTCTTCCAGCAGATCCGGCACCTGTGGCCGCACACCCTCATCGCCAACCCGAACCTCGGCTGGGGCGTCCCCCTCCCCGCCGACGGCGGCGCAACCGCAGCCCGAGCCCTACTCGCCGCAGGCGCGGACCTCGTCTCCCTGGGCCGCGCCTTCCTGGCCAACCCGGACCTGGTCGACCGCCTCCGCCTCGGCGCACCCCTCAACCCCGTCCGCGACACACCACTGATGTACGTCGGCGGCCCGGACGGCTACAACGACTACCCCACCCTCACCGACACCACGCCCGCACTGAGCGCCGCGGCGGTCGCTTGATCAGCCTTCGTCATCCGGGATGGCCCGCCCGCGTCATCCCGCATGACCAGCCTTGCGGCAGGGGTTCAGGGTCAGGCGTCTTGCCACCACTTGGCGGCGAGGCGGCCTGTCGCAACGAGTTCGGAGGGGCCGCGGAGGGTGGCGGTGCCGTGGTCGATGCCGACCGTCACCACGCCGCCGGGGATGCGGACCTTGATGTGGCCGGTGTCGGCGGTGAGGTCGAAGCCGTCGCGGGCGAGGGCGGCCGCGGCGGCGGCCACGGTTCCCGTTCCGCAGGAGCGGGTTTCGCCGACGCCGCGCTCGTAGACGCGCATGTCGACGCCGCGTTCGCCGTCGGAGCCGACGCTGAGGGGGGTGAGGATCTCGAGGTTCACGCCGTGCGGGAACAGGGTGTGGTCGAAGCCGGGGGCGTGCTCGAGGTTGAGGGCGGCCAGCGACTGCGGGGTCAGGTCGGGGGTGACGCAGGCCAGGTGCGGGTTGCCGACATCGATTCCGAGGCCGGTGAATTCGCGGCCGTCGAGGGTCGCGCTGGAGGTGCCGAGGGTTTTGACCCGGCCCATGGCCACGGTCACCTCACCGTGCACGGGGTCGGCGTGATGCACCTCGACCGGTCGCGCACCGGCACGCGATCCGACAATGAATTCGGTGCGCTGCTCGAGCCCGGTCGCGACCAGATAGTGGGCGAAGACGCGCACCCCGTTTCCGCACATCTCGGCGATCGACCCGTCGGCATTGCGGTAGTCCATGAACCAGTCCGCGGCGCTGACACCGTCGGTCAGCGCGCCCAACACACCGGTCTCGATGAGCGCGCCCGCGCGCGCCACCCGCAGCACCCCGTCCGCGCCCAGCCCGCGCTGCCGGTCACACAGCGCCGCCACCCGCGATTCGGTGAGTTCGAGCCACGCGTCCGGGTCGGGCAGCACCACGAAATCGTTCTGGGTGCCGTGGCCCTTGGTGAACTCGATATCGGCCGCGCTGTTCTCGCTCATGGTCCTCACCGTAGCGCCCGGCGCTGCCGGGATATTTCGTAGAGGGCCACCGCGGCCGCGGCGGGCGCGCCCAGGGTGCCGTCGGTCGGAATGCAGACCAGTTCGTCGCACACCTGCTGCCAGGCCGGGGCCAGCGATTCGCTCTCGTCGCCGAGCACCAGCACGGTGCCGCCGTCGAATTCCGCGTCGTCGAGGGCGACGCCGCCGCCATCGTCGCTGCCGACGATGCGGGTCGGCACGCCGCGCGCCCGCTGCCGCTCCCGGAACGCGGCCACCTGCGCCGGACCGGACACCCGCAACACCGGCACCGAGAACAAGGCCCCGTCGGAGGCGCGGACGCTCTGCGGGTCGTAATGGTCCACGCCGGAACCGGTCACGATCACCCCGCCCGCCCCGAACGCCACCGCCGACCGGATCAGCGAACCCAGCCGGATCGCCGACGCGGGACGATCGATGACCACCACCGTGGCCGGATCCTCGGGCGTGCCCGGCGCGAACTCCTCGAGCTCCGGCCGCCGCGTCACCGCCACGGCCACCAGTTCCGGTACCGCCTCGAGGGGTTCGGCCAGCCCGGCCATCACCTCCGGCACCAGCCCCACGCTGGGCACCCCGCTGGAATCGAGGACCTGCCGCGCCCACGGCGACGGCTCCGGCCCGCCCAGCCGGTAGACGAGAGTCTCCAGCGGCCAACGGCATTCGAGGGCGCGGCTGATGGGCCGCATGCCCTGCACCAGAAATCGGCCGTCCCGGATGCGGGCGGCCCGGGTGGTCAGATACGCCTGCCACACCGCGACCGCGGCGGTGCGAGTGTTCGCGCGACGCGTCACTATGGTTCCTGTTCGTCCCTCATCGTGGAGGAGTTGACGAGCGCCAGCGCGGTGTCCGCCAGGGCGGGATCCGCGCCGTCCACCCATCGCACCCGTTGGTCTCGGCGGAACCAGGAACGTTGTCTCCGGACATAGCGCCGGGTGCCGATGAAGGTGCGCTCCTGAGCTTCGTTCAGGTCGTATTCGTTGTCCAGGAAATCGAGGACTTGCGCGTAACCGATGGCGCGCCGGGCGGTTTGGCCGTGCCGCAGGCCCTGGGCGATGAGGCGTTCGGTCTCCTCGACGAGACCCGATTCGAACATCTTCGCGGTGCGCGACTCGATGCGGTTATCCAACTCTGCGGTGTCGCGATCGACACCGATAATGACCGTGCCCCAACGGGGTTCACCGATCTGCGGCGCGGAGGCGGCGAACGGTTTGCCGGTGAGTTCCACCACCTCCAGCGCCCGCACCATGCGGCGGCCGTCGGTGGGCAGGATCGTCGCGGCGGCCACCGGATCGGCCTGCTTCAACGCCTCGTGCACGGCGACCGTGCCGCGATCGGCCAGCACCGTCTCCCATTTCGCGCGGATCTCCGGATCGGTGGCCGGGAAATCCCAATCATCCAGCAGCGCTTGGACGTACATCATGGAGCCGCCGACGATGACCGGGGTGTGGCCGCGCGCCAGGATGGCCTCCACGTCGGCGCGGGCCGCCGACTGGTAGGCGGCGACCGTCGCGGTCTCGGTGACGTCGAGCACGTCGAACTGGTGATGGGGGATGCCGCGGCGTTCGGGGACCGGCAGTTTCGCGGTGCCGATATCCATGCCGCGGTAGAGCTGCATGGCGTCGATATTGACGATCTCGCCGTCCAGCCGCTGCGCCAGATCCAGGGCCAGATCGGATTTTCCGGTCGCGGTCGGGCCGACCACGGCGATCGGCCGGGTCACCGGGCGACTCCCGCACGCCACACGCTGACGTGGTAGGCCACACCGAACGGGGCTGCGGCGTAGAGCGTTTCGACCGCCGGATCGACCGGATCGGCGGCGAAGAGTCCGGCCAGCACCTGATAGGCGGGGCGGCCCTCGACCTCGATCTCACCGCACAGCCGGGTGTCCAGCGCAGCGATAGCCGCGCGATCGCCCGCGCTCAGTGCCCGGTCGATATCGGCCTGGACGGCTTCGGCGCGCTCGTCCAGATAGCGGGGGGCCTTCAGCGACAGGGTTGCCGCGCCGTCGCCGACCACCAATACGGCGACCGGTTCCGGCTCGGCGTCGAGTTCGGCGCGCAGGTGGCGGCCGAAGGTCAGGCAGTCCGCGGCGGCGGCATCGGCGGAGATCAAGCGGACTTGCGCGATCGCTTCGGGCGCGACACGCTCGCGCAGCCAGCCCGCGATCAGCGCCGGGAGGGGTAGCAGCGGGTCCGCGAGGGCGGTTTCGGTGACCGATCCGGTCAAACCAACACGCACATCCACGCCGTATCCCCGGAATGTGCCCACCGAATCAGAACCGATCACCCGGTTCGCTTCTGTGCTGCCGGAGAATTCCTCCGGCTCCGCGACGCCGACCACGATCCACCGCGACGCACCGGCCGCCAACTCCCCCGCCGCACGCAACACCGCAGCTCGCAGCGCCGCGACATCGGTATCGGCCGCCGCACCCGCCGCGCCCTCGAGTTCGGGCACCAGCACGGGCGGCGAGGGAACCAGCGACGCAACACAGAACACGCCGTCAACCGTAGCGCTAACGCACCTCACCAGCCCCACCCCGGCCGGGTCGCCGCGCCGCCGAAGCGGGCTCAAAGACAGCATTTCCCATCTCAGCCTGGTTGAATGGGATGCAGTTAGACGAATGAGCTAGGGCGTAACCAGGCAGCCGTGACGCGCGGCAGGGACGAGGAGCAATGACCGAGAACAACGGAACCGAGAAGGCTACCCACCCGGAGTCGACCCCGACGCCCAAGCCCGGCGCCGCCGCAGCCACCCCGAGTCCAGCCCCGGTGCCCGCCCCCAGCGAGACCCCCAAGCCGTCTCCGGCGGCCGCCGCCGCGCCGCGGCCCGGCGGTCCTCGCAATAAACCCGAATCCCCCAAACCTCATGCCGTCAAGCCCACGCCCGGCCCGGCACATCCGCATCCCCATCCGGTGGTCGTGCCGTCCGTGAGCGACCCCAGCCAGTGGGGCCGGGTCGACGAGGACGGCACCGCCTGGGTCAAGACCGCCGACGGCGAACGCGTCATCGGGTCCTGGCAGGCCGGTGACGCCGCGGAAGGGCTGGCCCACTTCGGCCGTCGCTTCGACGATCTGGCCACCGAGGTCGCGCTGCTCGAGGCCAGGCTCGCCGCCGGGACCGACGCCCGCAAGACCAAGGCCGCCGCCACCGCGCTTGCCGAAACATTGCCGACCGCCTCGGTCATCGGTGATATCGACGGGCTGACCACGCGCTTGCGGGCCATCATCGAACACTCCGACGAGGCGGCCGCGCACGCCAAGGAGGAGAAGGAACGCAGCCGGCACGAGCAAACCGAGCGCAAAGAAACGCTGGCCGCGGAGGCCGAGCAGATCGCCAACGAGTCCACCCAGTGGAAGGCCGCCGGGGATCGGCTGCGGGAGATCCTGGACGAGTGGAAGACCATTCGCGGCGTGGACCGCAAGGTCGACGACGCGCTGTGGCGACGCTTCTCCAAGGCTCGCGAGGCGTTCAACCGGCGACGCGGGGCCCACTTCGCCGAACTCGATCGCGAACGCGCGTCCGCCAAGACCCGCAAGGAAGAACTCTGTGTTCGCGCCGAGGAGCTCTCCGGCTCGACCGACTGGCCCGGCACCGCGGCCATCTTCCGTGACCTGCTCACCGAATGGAAGGCAGCCGGCCGCGCACCCCGCGAGGCCGACGAACAGCTGTGGCGTCGCTTCAAGGCCGCCCAGGACATCTTCTTCGCCGCCCGCAACAACGCGGCCACCGAACGCGACCACGAGTTCGAGGCCAACGCGACCGCCAAGGAAGAACTTCTGGCCGCCTACGCCCACATCAACCCCGAAGGCGACCTCGACGCCGCCCGCAACGCCCTGCGCGAACTCCAGGAGAAGTGGGACGCCCTCGGCAAGGTCCCGCGCGAACGCATGCACGACCTGGAGTCCCGCCTGCGCGCCATCGAGAAGAAGGTCCGCGAGGCCGTCGACGCCCAATGGCGCCGCACCGATCCGGAGGCCATGGCCCGCGCCGCCCAATTCCGCGAACGCGTAGCCCAATTCGAGGAACAAGCCGCCAAAGCCCAAGCCGCAGGCAAGTCCCGAGACGCCGAAAAGGCCCTCGAACAGGCCAAGCAGTGGCGCGAATGGGCCGAAGCCGCCGAAGGCGCCGTCAGCCAGCGCTGAGAACCAGCACAGCCCAGACGAATCCGGCCCGGCCTGCGTGCAGACCGGGCCGGTTCGGTTCGCACCGACACTGCCGCACAACGCCATACAGCTTCTCGCGCCTGCACCGGCCGGGGGCGTTGGTCGCGGCCGATCCGAGTTCGCGGTGGCGCCGGGCGAGTTCGTCGAACGGGTCGGCGAGCGATGGGATTGCAAGCTCACAGGGTGATCGGCGGGGTAGTGGGTTCGCGGTTAGGCTCGCGGGCATGGCACCGAGTCGAGAAGAGTTGGTCGCGCATCTGCTGGCCACGGGGATGGCGGGGCGGGTTGCCACGCCTCGGGAGAACAATCTGGCGCATTATTGGCGGTTGGCGCAGGGGGATCCGGGGTACACGTTCGGGTTGGAGATCGGGCCGGAGTGGGATGCCGACGCGATTTTCGAGTTGATGGTGCGGCGGGTGGGGGTGGATGCGCGGCGGAATCATCGGCGCGGGGTGGACACCATCGATCCGGAACGGACTGTGGCGGCGCTGGATCGGTACGCGGCGCGATTCGACAAGGCGTTGCGGGAGCGGCAGCGGGTGCTGTTCGCGACCGGGCATCCGCAGCGGCTGGGGCCGATGTATCAGCGGTTGGCGGCGGCATTGGCGAAGGCCGGGGGCACCGTGGTCGAAGCGGGCGCGGGGGCCGGGTACGACGATGAAACCCGGTATGGGGCAAAGCGGCTCGTGATCGACTACTTCCTGGGCGTGGGCACGCTGATGGACGCGGGCGGGTCGATCCACACCCATTCGGCGATGCCGATCCGCCTCGCCCTGGACGCGTTACGAAGATCCGGGCGGCCGATGCCGGATCTCGTTGTCGCCGACCACGGTTGGTGCGGTGGCGCGGCCCAGGCGGGCATCGACGCCATCGGATTCGCGGACTGCAACGACCCCGCCCTGTTCGTCGGCGAGGAAATCGGCGTCGTCGCGGTGGCGGTCCCGCTCGACGACGGCCTCGCCCCCGAACGGTACGGGCTGCTCACGGATTACGTTCTCGGCACGGCCGCGAACTGAAAACGGCTTCCGCTCAGCCCAATTGCGCGGATTCGGTGATGACCTCGTGGCGCGTGGGGCGGTGCGAGCGGCGGTATTCGCTCGGGGAGACGCCCACTTCGCGGTTGAAGTGGGTGCGCAGGTTGGCGGGACTGCCCAGACCGCAGCGGTCGGCCACCGTATCGACGGGGAGATCGGTGAGCTCCAGGAGTTCCCGGGCGCGGATCAGGCGTTGGGTGAGCAGCCAGCGCAGCGGGGTGGCACCCAGTTCGGCGTGGAAGCGTCGGGCCAGCGTGCGATCGGACAGATTGGCGTGCGTCGCGAGATCCGAAACCGTCAGGGGGCGTTCGAGATTGGTGAGCGCCCAATCGAGGGTGAGCGCGAGGCCGGCATCCGAGGGCTGGGCGGGCACCGGGGATTGCACGTATTGCGCCTGGCCGCCCGCGCGGTGCGGAGAGACGACCAGGGAACGCGCGGCGGCGTTGGCGGCCTGCGCGCCGAGGTCCTTGCGGATCAGGTGAATACACAGATCCAGCCCGGCAGTGGTGCCCGCGCTGGTGAGAATGCGGCCGTGGTCGATGTAGAGGACACCCGGATCGACCTCGAGCTGCGGGTGGCGGGCGCGCAGCGCCGCGATGTATCGCCAATGGGTGGTCGAGCGGAGGCCGTCGAGCAGACCCGCGGCGGCCAATACGAAAGCACCGGTGCACAGGGCGGCGACGCGCGCACCGCGCTCGTGCGCCGCGCGGACGGCCGCCACCAGGTCGGCGGGCGGCTCCTCGCGGACGTTCGGGGTGGACGGGACGATCACGGTGTCGGCGCGGACCAGGTCGTCGTAGTCGTATTCGGTCAAGGCCACGAACGGATCTCGCAAAGTGGCGTGACGCGTATCGCGCGGGCCGCAGAGCCGGAAGTCGTACCAGGTCTCGAGGTCGACGCCGATCGGCCGCTCGGAGAACACCTGATACGGAATGGCCACCTCGAAGATGGGCATGCCGGGCGCGACGGCGACGGCAAGCGTGCCGGGACCGTTCGAATCCATGACCGCGACCTCACTCCGCTTCATCACCTGGTGTTTGATTCCAACCTAGCGCGGCACGGTGTCAGAAATCTAGCGCAGTGTGGCATTCCTGCCACTCGTGATGGGGGCCGCGTGCTCGGATAGTCGAAGGCATGACCACGACGACCGAACGCACTCCTCCTGTCCCCCAACCGGATACGGCTGCCGATCCGCTCCGCTGGCGGGTATTGGCCATCGCGGGGATTGCTCAATACCTCGCGATCCTGGACCTTTTCGCGGTCATCGTCGCCTTCCCGGCCCTGCAACAGTCCTTCGGGAACGCCTCGACGAGCGCGGTGTCGTGGACGTTGAACGCCTACACCATCGTGATGGCCGCGCTGCTGGTTCCGGCCGGTCGGTTCGCCGACGATACCGGGCGCAAACGCGGATTCCTGCTCGGCATCGCGCTGTTCGGCCTCGCCTCCATCGCCTGCGGCCTCGCCCCGAACCTGGCGGTCCTCATCGTCGCCCGCATCCTGCAAGCCGCGGCCGCCGCTCTGCTCATCCCCACTGGATTGGGCCTGGTGCTGCCGGTGTTCCCGAAACGCGAGCACACCACCGTGATGGGCATCTGGACCGCCATCGCCGCGGCGGGCGGCGCGAGCGGACCGGTGATCGGCGGGCTGCTGCTGCAAGCCGGATGGCGCTGGATCTTCCTGCTGAACGTGCCGTTCACGGTGGTGGCCTTCGTCTTCGGGCTGCGGGTGCTGCCCGATATCCGCCAGCGCGC
>NZ_JBSGBY010000131.1:0-15809 GCF_053601505.1 Nocardia sp. NPDC004722 | reverse complement strand
GGGCGGCCCGAGGGTTTCCTGGAACGGCAGGTCCGGCGCTGGAAGAAGCAACTCGACGCCTCCTACAGCCGGGAGCTGCCCGCCGCACTGGAACTGCACGAGCTGCTGGGCAAACACCTTCCGGCGCAGTCACCGACCGGGATCGTGCACGGCGACTACCGCCTCGACAATGTGCTGGTCGACGCCGCCGACCGGGTCGCCGCCGTCATCGACTGGGAGATGGCGACCCTGGGTGACCCGCTCACCGATATCGGGCTGCTGCTGGTGTATCAGCGCATGAGCGACGCCGGCATGATCGGCGTCAGCGATGTCGCGCTCGCACCCGGCTACCCCGACGAATCCGAGGTGCTGCAACGGTATTCGAGCCGCTCGGGCCGCGATCTCGCCGACATCGGGTTCTATGTGGCGTTGGCGTCGTTCAAGCTCGCCGTGATCAGCGAGGGCATCTACTTCCGGTTCATCCATGGCCAGACCGTCGGCGCGGGTTTCGAGCATTTCGGTGACGGCGTCGAACCGCTGCTGCGCGCGGGGATCTCGGCGCTGCGGGAGCCGTGAGCCGCATCCATAGTTGAATCCGGTGTCAAGTTCACGTACGGTCCGAAACGGAAATTCACGCCACCGTCAGGAGTTTCGATGTTCGAGCTGTCGGAGCGGGCCAGCCGCTACCGGGATGACCTGCTGGCCTTCATGGACGAGCACATCTACCCCGCCGAGACGGTGTACGAGGCGCAGATGGCCGAGGCCGGCGATCCGCACTTCCAGCCGCCCATCGTGGAAGAACTCAAGACCGAGGCCCGCAAGCGCGGACTGTGGAATCTCTTCCACCCGCACCCGCAGTGGGGTCCCGGCCTGAGCAACCTCGAGTACGCGCCGCTGGCCGAGATCATGGGCCGCAGCGCGCATCTCGCGCCGGAAGCCACCAACTGCTCGGCTCCCGACACCGGCAATATGGAGGTGCTCACCCTCTTCGGCACCGAGGAGCACCAGCGGGAGTGGCTGGCCCCGCTGCTGGCCGGTGACATCCGCTCCGCCTTCGCCATGACCGAACCCGCGGTCGCCAGCTCGGACGCCACCAATATCCAGCTGCGCATGGAACGCGACGGTGACGACTACGTGCTCAACGGTCGCAAGTGGTGGACTTCCAATGCCCTGCACAAGAATTGCAAGGTCCTCATCGTCATGGGCAAGACCGATCCGACCGGGCCGGTCCACCGCCAGCAGTCCATGATGGTCGTCCCGCTCGACACCCCCGGCGTGACCGTGCAGCGCGGCCTGCCGGTCTTCGGCTACCAGGACCGTGAGGGCCACGCCGAAGTGACCTTCGAGAACGTCCGGGTCCCGGCGACCGCCCTGCTCGCCGGTGAGGGCGACGGCTTCATGATCAGCCAGGCCCGCCTGGGCCCCGGCCGCATCCACCACTGCATGCGGGCCATCGGCATGGCCGAACGCGCCCTCGACCTCATGATCGACCGCGCGCAGTCCCGCACCACTTTCGGTGAGCCCGTGGCCAATCGGGCCAATATCCAGGACTGGATCGCCGAATCCCGCATCGAGATCGACATGGCGCGCCTGCTCACCCTCGAGGCCGCCTCACTCATGGACACGGTCGGCAACAAGGCCGCGCGCACCGTGATCGCGGCAATCAAGGTAGCGGCACCGAACGTAGCGTTGAAGGTCGTCGACCGCGCCATCCAGGTACACGGCGGCGCAGGCGTCTCCGACGACTTCCCCCTCGCCTCCATGTACGCCCACCTACGCACCCTGCGCCTGGCCGACGGCCCCGACGAGGTACACAAGCGCTCGATCGCACAGTGGGAACTACGCCGCCGAGACCCCAACTGGGGCAAGAAGTCCTAAAGCCTCACCCGGGTCCGCCGTGGTGGCGAACAATCCGGTGACAATGCCGGTGACGGTTTCGTTGAAAACGTCGGGCGGCGGTGCCGACGATCTTCCCGTCCCGCGGCTGGTAGTACGGGCAGATCTCCCAGATCGGTACGGTGGCCCCGGCCATCTCGACCCGGCTGTCGGTGATGACATCTTCGCTGTAATACTCGGCGGCCGTGGTGAAGTCGCTGCGCGCCAGCATCGGAGCGTACGTCTCGGCGGCGGTGGGGTCGATGACTCCCATGTAGCGCATGTAGTTGCGCGCATAAGTGAGCTTGGCATCAGGAGTCATTCCGGCACGCATCAGCGCGACCATGGCATCGGCCTCGTCGGTCCGCTGTTGCACGGATTCATTCTCGTAGCCGGGAAACACCGGCAGCCCCTCGACCGCGACGACGCCGGAGATCAGGTCAGGATGCTCGGCGGCGATGCGCAGGGCGATGGTGCCACCGATGCTGTGGCCCAGCACAATTGGTTTCGCCAGGTGGCGGGTGGAGATCAGTTGCACCACCTCATCGGTGTACCGGCCGATCAGATCGTGACTGTCAGACGGAGCGGGTGCCCCGTCGAACCCTGGGAAAGCGACGGCATACACGGTGCGGTGATGCCGCCGCAGTTCGGTGATCGTCGTGGCCCACTCCCACGGCCCACTCATCGATCCTGGCAGCAAGATCACCGGCGCACCGCCGCTCCCCGCCTGCTCCACCCGCATCCCGTCAACCCAATACATCGGCGCCGCCTCCGTCCGAGCGCAACCACTGATCGCGATCACCGCCGCGATGGAAACCCAACTACCCCAACGCATCCAAACCGCGCGCATCGAACCCCCTTCGAAGGCTCAGTAAACCAGAAGATTTGGCAGAACACCGAGCCTGCATGAACAATCATTTGGTACGGAGGAATCTCGAATCATGTTGCCATACTGGACATTTCGGGTTCCCATGCCCTCCGTGCGGCGGTAATATTAGTACATGCATTCGAAGGGGGAAGTATTCGAAACCAGCGGCATCACCCAACTGGTGACCGCAGTCCACTCCGTAGCGACCACAGTCCGCTCCAACGGCCTCGCCTCACTCACCGACGCCGAGTTCACCGCTTTCCTGCGCGACCTCGAAACCTGCAAACGTCAACTCTCCGCACTGGATTCACCGCTGGTCATCGCGATCGCCGAACGCGGCCTGCCGCAATCCACCGGCGCGGGCTCGCCGAAGGAGTTCCTGCGCCAGACCTTGAGCTTGTCGCGTTACGACGCCGCGGGCCGTGTGAAGATCGCCGAGGTGTGTGGCGAGTTTCTTGCCATCGATGGCACGCCGCGTCCGGTGGGCCTGTCCGCTACTGCGGAAGCCTATGAGGCCGGTGCCATTTCGCGTGATCATGTCCGCAACGTCGTCGACGTGATGAACCATCTGCCTGCCGATATCGCGCCGGAGGCGTACGCGGAGATTGAGCAGCAGCTCGTCGAGCACTGCGTGACCGGCTGGCCGGATGACCTGCCGAAGATGGGCCGCGAGATCCTGGCGCGTCTGGATCCGGAGGGCACGGTGATCTCCGATGCCGACCGCCGTCGTCGTCGCGGGATCACCCTGGGTCGTGCCGGTGTGGATGGCATGTCGAAGGTGGAGGGTTGGCTGACCCCGGAGCTGCGTGCCTACCTGGATGCGTTCCTGGCCAAGTACGCCCGCCCGGGCATGTGCAACATCGACGATGTCGAGCCGCTTGCCTTGTCGGAGAAGGCATTCGACTCCAAGACGCTGGAGGAGGCTGCGCGTCGTGATCGTCGTGATGCGGGTCAGCGCACCCACGACGCGTTGTTCGCGCTGCTGCAGCCCGTTGCCGCCGTCGACACCCACACCACCGCGACCGAGTCCACCGATTCGGCCGATGCTGCCGAGGTGAGCGAATCCGCCTCTCCGGCGGCCGGTTTCGGGCAGCACCGTGGCCTCAAGACCCAAGTCATCCTCACCATGAGCCTCGCCGATCTCGAACGCGGCGCGGGCCTGGCCTCAACAGCCACCGGCGGCCACGTCTCCATCAACGAAGCGTTGAAGATGGCCGCGGGCTCCCGCCCGGTGCTGGCTGTGCTTGACCCGCATGGCATCCCGTTGTTCCTGGGTCGCGGCAAGCGTCTCGCCAGTCCCGGTCAGCGTCTGGCGTTGATCGCGCGCGACAAGGGCTGCACCCGTCCGGGTTGTGATGCGCCCGCGTCGATGTGCGCGGTGCACCACATCACCGACTGGGCCGACGGTGGCCCGACCGATCTGGCGAATCTTGCTTTGGCGTGCGATCACTGCCACGCCCTGGTCAATGATTCGGTCGATGGTTGGAAGACCGTGGTCATGGGTAAGGATTCGGAGTTCGCGGGGCGCTGTGGGTGGATCGCCCCGAAGCATCTTGATCCGAGCGGCACGCCACGGGTCAACGAGCGTCATCACGCTGGGGAGCAGGTCGCCACTAGCACCGCCGCAAGCTGCCGGAAGTGGGGATCACGGGCAGCGTGAAACCCGGACGGTTCATCGGTTTCGGGTGTGCGCAGGGCAAACGACGAAGTGTGGGCACGTCGCCTGCCCTACCGGACCTGGGCTGACGCCGGGTCGGGAGCCGCCACCCGCCGATCCCGGCCGACGGACCGCACGCATCACCTTCTCGAGACCAAGATCCAAAGACCAAGACCAAAGACACCAAGACCCACGACATCTCGAGACCTTCTCCACTGCGGCGCACAGCTTCTCGACGTTCTTTGACAACTTCACAGAGCATCGAGCGGTAATCCGGGAACGCGGCTTCGCCGGCCGCCTTCCCGCCCACCCACCCGATCTGTCCGCTGGTGCGGAAACGCGGCTACGCCGCCTGCCACGCGACCTGGTAGCCGGTGCGGAAACGCGGCTTCGCCGCCGGTCCGTGGATCCTCGCGGCCAACCTACGCCGGGTTCGTGTTCTTTGTTCTTGTTCTCTGCCATTACAAAGGGTCGATACACGGCCGGTCGGTGAGGTGGCTGGTACCGCCGATGGGCGAACCCAACTCAGCCACCTCCCAACTCCTCCTCCAGGCCATCTTTTGTCTTTTCGTCCTTCTGACCTGGAGTGGGTACGCCACGACAGGAGCGTGTCAGGACGACGTCAGCCGGGTGTCAGCGAGCATGGCGACAGTGCTTGTGTGAACAGCACAGCACTCGCCGCACCCGGGCCGTGGACGCCCATGGATATCGACGTCCCGGGATTTCTGCGGGGAGACCACGCGATCGCCCAGCTGATCCGGTTCGCACTGGTCGGCGGGCTCAGCAATGTCTCGTATGCGCTGCTTTTCATGGCGATGAACGGTGTCGGCCCGCTGATCGCGAACGTCGCCGGATCGATCGTCAGCACCGTGATCGCGAATGAGCTGCACCGCCGGTTGACGTTCCGGGCGGCGGGCAAGGTCGGTTGGTTCACCGCGCAGTGGGAGGGCGGTGGACTTGCCGCGGTGGGCCTGGTGATCAGTACGGCGGCGCTCGGTGCGCTGCAGTTCTGGGCTCCGGGTCTCGGGGAGCTCACGCAAGCCGGCGCGGTGATCGCCATCATGGCGGCGGTCGGCGGGCTGCGCTTTCTAGCCCTGCGAGGATTCGTCTTCTGATCTCAGCCACTCGGTGAGCGCGCGCAAGCCCCAGCCGCTGGCCCAGCGCAGCTCGCAGTTCAGGGCCAGCAGTTGGCTGCCGAGGTTGGGGGCCAGCGCGGAATCAATTGTGCGGGAACGGCATACTGTGTGGCATGCGACAAGGGTGATCGAGAGGGGGACGATCGGAATGGGGCGGTCGCGGTCGATCAGAGTGGGGATACTGAGCGCGGTCGTGCTGGAGTTGCTTCTCATCGGGTGTGGTCGGGAGCCGGGCACGAGCGTGGTGGCCGCCGTGGAGCGGAATGCCCCGCCCAGCGGGGAATTGTTGCTGGAATCCAATGACGGGTATTACGCGGATCTGCGCGCCACCCTGCCGACCGTCACCGATCCGCGGGTGCGCGCCAATCTGGAGCGGTTGATCCGGACGCCGGTGGCCGAATGGCTGCCGCACGATCTCGACGTGACGACCGCGACGATCCATCTGGATATCACCCGGGCGCACACCGCGGACTCCATTCCGATGTTCGTGGCCTACAACATTCCCGGCCGGGACCTGCACGGCGAATCCGGTGGGGGACAGGCGGGTGCGGACGCCTACCGGCAGTGGATCCGGGGCGTGAGCGACGCCATCGGCCAGGATCGGGCGATCGTCGTGCTGGAGCCGGACGCGCTGGCGCACGCCACCGAGATGAACGATGCGGACCGGGCGACCCGGCTCGCGCTGCTCGGAGACGCCTACGGGCAACTGTTGCAGCATAATCCGGCGACCGCCGTCTACCTGGATGTCGGCAACAGCACCTGGGTGGATCCGAATCGGGTGGCCGAGCTGCTGCGCAGTGTCAGCCAGAACGGTGCGAGCCAGAGCAAGGCCAACCCTGCGCCGCCGGTGGCGGGGATCGCGCTCAATGTGGCCAATCGGCGGCCCGAGGACGAGATTCGCGCCTACGCGACCCGGATCCAGCAGGCGTACGGGCATCAGCTGTTCGTGATGATCGACAGCTCGGTTAACGGCGCTCCTCATACCGCCGACCTGGTCGAGTGGTGTAATCCGAAGGGGCAGAAGGTCGGCAGCGTGCCGAGTACCCGGTTCGACCGGGATGCCATGGTGACGCACGCGTTCATCAAGACTCCGGGGCAGTCCGACGGGCGATGCGGTACCAGCGACGCCCCGGCCGGAGAATTCGACCGGCAGCTACTGCTGGATCAGCTGTCGTAGGCACTCACGTCAGGTGCACCCATTTCGCGATGCTCGGCACCCCGGCGGTATCGACCGCGAACAGCATGTACCAGCCCGCCGGAGCGATCGCCGGACTATCCGGAATCGACACGGACACACCGGCATCCGTGCGGGTGAGCGGCAGATCGATCACCCGCTCGTTGGTGTCGGTGACATGGGTGATCGCCGCCGGGGTCAACAGCCGCATCGACGTCACCTGTGCCGCCCCGGGCACCTCGGGCAGGCTGCTGCCCACCGTGTACGTGACGCTCGTGCCTCGCTGGATCTCCGCCGGACCGTCGGTGATCACCGGTCGCGCCACCGTTCCGCCGTCGGGCTTGTACAGGTAAGGCGGCGTGTAGATCTCGATCCGGCGCTCGAATTTGCCGGGCAGCGTGTTCTTCTTGTCGGCGAACAGCGGATTGGACCCGTCGGTCATGATCTGGCCCGAAGGCAGCAGCACCGCCGTGGAGTGATAGTCGCGTCCGACCGTCGGATCGGCCATCGGATGCAGCCCGCCCTGCTGATCGAGCAGGAACGCGGCCAGGATGGCACTGGCCCCGCGCCCGCGATAGTCGTTGGCGCCGTTGGTGATGAACACGTCGCCGCTGGGCAGCGGCACCAGATTCGGGTAGCGCGTGCCCTGCGGCAACACCGCCAGCGGTTCGAACTTCGGCTGTGCCGCCTTCAGGTCGACGAGGTCGATGCGTCCGGTCGACAGGGCCGAATCGCCGACCCCGCCGCCCCCGACCACCAGCAGCCGCTGATCCTGCACCGGCCCGAGCCACGCCGAGGACCCGGTCTCGAGCATGTTCGGATCCCGCAAGCCGGGCACCAGCTGGAACGAATTGTCGCTCAGATTCCAGATTCCCGGATCCCGATGCTCCTCGGCGGGACCCCAGCCGGTGCTGGGCCCGCTGAAGAACAGCCGCCCTGGTGTTGCGGTCTGGAAGACCGCCGGATACGTGGGGAAGATGCGGCGCAGATCGTCGCGCTCCACCCAGGTGCGGGTCGCGGGATCGTAGATCTCGGTCTGCCCGTCCAGGATTCGCCCGGAACCGTCGAGTCCGGAGGTGACCATCACCTGGCCGTCGGGTAACCGGGTGAGCGTCGGATACCAGCGGGCATAGTTCATATTGCCCACGGCCTCATAGGTTTCCGTCCACGGATCGAACAGGTACGAGGAGTCGATGCCCTGGTATTCCTTCTTCTTCAACGCCATCTCCGGCGCGAACCCGTACAGATTCTGCTGCTGGGCGTAGGTCAGCCCGCCGATCATGTAGTGGTCGTTGCGGTCCCACACCCCGTCGGTGCCGGTGGCGTCGGCCGCGACATACACATTGCGGTCGGTGGCGGACACCTTGTAGGTCACCGGGTCCTTGGCGGCCGGGGGCACGGTGATGTCCCGGTCGGAGCGGTACACCTTGCCGCTCTCCTTGCCCGTGAATGTCGTTCCCTTGGGCACGAATCCGGGGTGATCGGGGTCCTCGTTGCGGATGGTCATATAGCCGCCCGCGTGGGTGAGATTCTCCGGCAGCACCTCGTAACTGCCGGTGCCGCCCGCGATCAGCACCGATCCGTCGGCCAGATACGCCTGATCGGAACAGAACAGATCCACCGGGGTATCGATGCGTTTGGCGGTGCGGGTCGACGGGTCGAAGATCAGCGAATTGTAGATGCCCTTGTCGGAATTGTGGTGGTCGTTGCCGCTGCCCGCGATGAGCAGCACTTTTCCGGTGGGCAGCACGACGGAGTGAATGATGTTGGCGTCGATATCCTTCGGAAGCGTGATGACTTCCCAATAGCCGTATTTCGCCTTGTAGTCATCGGAATTGATCAGCCGGTTGTGCTGGAAGCGGTGATACAGCGCCGCCGCGGTCGCGGTGGTGGCGATGGCGAGGGTGCCGACCACGACGACGGTGACCACCCAGCGTACGAATCGGGTCGGCGTCTTCTTCAGCACGCCCGCTCCTCGGAGGTCGCCTCCGCATCGGTCGCCTCCACGACGTCGACCGCGGTGAGGGCGCGCGATTTCCGGCGGGCCACCGCGGACACCCACAGCGGGTTGAGTCGCCACACCAGGATCGGCGCGGCCGAGATGAGGGCGCCGAACACCGGCCACATGAGGGTGGCGGGGGCGGCCCAGCCGCGCACGGTGGTGAGCACGATGACGGTCACGTAGAAGACGAGCCACATCACATTGAGCCGGAAGGTGAACCAGCCGTCCTCGCGGCTCTTGGACCCCTTGGGCGTCACGTCGAAGCCGACCGGCCGCCGCAGCAGGCACTTCACCAGCGAATTCGCGTATACGGGTGCGGTGATGACGCTCATGAACATGCCGTAGACGCCCCAGGAATTGGTCGTCTCGTAGGGGCTCACATTGTGCCGGCGCACCCAGGTGTAGAGCGCCATCTGACTGACCGAGGCCCAGCCGTAGAACAGGAACCAACTGCCCGGCGACACGACCGCGCCGCTGACCCCGTACCAGCTGAAGATGGCGACATTGGCCGCGCCCAGCAGCCACACCGACGCCATCACCGGATAGAACGCCATCAGCAGCAGGTAGTGCACGATCCGCGCGGGCGCGCGCCACATGCGCAGCATCTGCAGCACGAACGGTCCGAAGAGCATGTGCTCGATCGCGCCGCGCGCCCACCGGTTCTGCTGCTTGTAGAAGTCGCCCCACGAGGCGGGCCCTTCACCGTGGGCCAGCAGATCCGGGGTGTATACGCCCTTCCACGGCCGCCCGGTGTCCGGGTTGCGTTGCGGCAGAATGGCGAAACTCGTCGCCATATCCTCGGTGATGGACGGCTGGATGCCGCCGATCGTGCTCAGCACGCTGGCGCGGATGGCGTAGCTGGTGCCCACCAGCATCGGCCCGCCGTGCGCGTTGGCCGCGGTCTGGATCAGGCTGTGGAACACGAACTGCTGGCTCTCGGCCAGCTTGGCCACCACATTCTCCTCGGCATTCGCGTACGCCTGCGGGCCCGCCACATACGCGACATCGGGATCGTTGAAATACCCGAGCATCCGCTCGCCGAACTCGGGCATGGGAGTGTGGTCGGGGTCGATGCCGAGGATGACGTCGTAGCGCGGCAGCTCGGTGTCCGCGCCGATCATGTCCAGCCCGGCATTGATATTGCCGAACTTGGTGCGGGCCTCGAACGGCCCTTTGCGCTGCTGGTATTCCTCGCGGCCGCCGCGGCTCAGATAGCGCACCCGATTGCCGGGTCGGGCATCGACCGCGGCCACCAGCTTCCGGACCCGCTCGGGCCGGTCCGGATCGCCCTCGTCCAGCACGAACACATCGAACACACCGGGCTGGCGATGCCGGATCTCTTTGGCGGCCAGCAGGGTTCGCTCCAGCACCGCGATATCCTCGCTGCGCGGCACGAACGTGATCAGCAGCGCGACATCCATCCCCGCGCGCGCCCGTAGCGGCACCGGTTTGCGTGCCAGCGCCGTGGTCAGCGACATCGCGAGCACCAGCGCGAAGCGGATCGCCTCCACGGTCACCACCAGCGTCACCATGATGATGGCGATTGCCCCGAACTGGTCGTATTTCTCTTGCGCCGCAAGGCCATTGTCGATCAGCCACCACACGTACCCGCCGCCCAGGCCCGCCGAGATCAGCGCGAGTCCGGTGGTCAGCAGTCGCCGTTTGCGGCCCTCGAGATGGCGGAATGACACGATATCGCCAACGCCGTCGAGGATGTCGCCGGTGACGGTGGCCTTTGTGAGCCGTGCGTCGACCAAATCCTGTGCAGTGTAAGATTTTTCGGTATCGTGTCGGACGAGGGCGCGGGGGTCGGGTCCCGCGGGGCGCTCACCATCCGACCGTGTGGTGGAGCGGCCGACGCCGCGCAGCGTCACCATCCTACGATCCTTGTACTTGCCGGCAGCCCGCATGGGTCGCCGAAAACACCACGAACAGCACTGTATCCCCCCAAGGCTGAAGCGGGCCCCTCGTGAACTCTCGTTCCACGCCGAACGCTTCTGCCAGAGATTAGCAGAGCGGCACCGGGTACGCTGCTCGATCAGCCTGGGCCGCAATGGGTTCCGGGAATGTATCCGGGATGAAACCGGCCGGTCAACGGTCGTCACAGGGGTGGCGACCCTATTGGTCCCGCATGCCGGGATACGCCAGGCCGCGCGTCTTCGCCTTTCGCTCCCTGCCTAGGCTCATCGGGGTGACGAATTCCAAGATCGTTCTTGTGACCGGCGCCGGGACCGGCCTGGGCCGCGCCATCACGCACGCGTTGACGGCGGCCGGGCATCGGGTCGTCGCCGTCGGCCGGACCGCCGCCACCCTGGAGGAGGCCGTGGCCGCGGCTCCCGGGCCGGGCGAGGCGGTCGTGTTCCAGGCCGATGTCACCGACGAGGCCGACGTGGACGCCGCCTTCGCCGAGGTGGTGCGGCGCTGGGGCCGGTTGGATGTGCTGGTCAACAATGCCGGGATCTTCGGTCCCACCAAGCCGATCGACGAGGTGTCGCTCGGGGAGTGGAAACAGGTCGTCGACATCAATCTGACCGGCGCGTTCCTGTGCGCGCGGGCCGCCTTCCGGCTGATGCGCAACCAAACGCCGCAGGGCGGGCGGATCATCAACAACGGGTCGATCTCCGCGCATACGCCGCGCCCGCACACCGTCTCCTACGCGGCCAGCAAGCACGGCATCACCGGGCTCACCAAGGCCCTCGCCCTGGAGGGCCGCGCGCACAATATCGCCGCCGGGCAGATCGATATCGGCAATGCCGCAACCGAACTCACCGCGGGCATCGCGACGGGCTCGCTGCAAGCCGACGGCAGCATCCGGCCCGAACCCACCATCGACGCCGCGAACGTGGCCCGGCTCATCGCGCAACAGGTCGAACTCCCGCTCGACACCAATGTTCCGTTCCTGACCGTCATGGCCACCGCCATGCCCTATATCGGGCGCGGCTGACCCTGCATCGGGCGCGGCTGACCCGGGCGGCACGCGGCCCGCGCCACTCGAACAAACGTTCTACTCGAGGTATCGTACCGGCCCATGCCGGAACTCTCACGACGCGACTGGGCGACGATGAACCTCGAGGAGGTGCGGCGGCAACTGCTGAAGGCGGCGGCCTTCGGCAAGACGCTCTCGCCCGAGCAGTTGGAGAACGCGGCCGGGAAGATCCGCGAGGGGTTGCGGATCTTCCTCGAGGAGACCGACCACCTCGGCTAGCCGGGATTGCCGAGCCTGCTGTGGTTGCCGAACTCGGTGAGATTGCCCGGGATCCGTTCGAGCACGCCGCCGGCGAAGACGTCGTAGAGCGGCAGGGTTTCCAGGTGCACGTACCCGATGTGGCAGTCGCACACGGCCAGTGGGCAGGGGCACGGGGTGAGGGCGGCGCGGTAGCTGCCGTCGTAGAGGTTGCCCAGTTCGGTGCGGACGAAATGGCAGCGGCGGACGGTGCCGTCGCCGTCGACGGAGAGGACGGATTCGCCGGTGCGGCAAGGGAGCCCGGCCGAGGGATGCGGATCGCGGCTGTAGGGGAACAACGGATCCAGGTCGGTCCAGGCGGCGGCTTCCGCGTCGGTGAGCGGGTGGCCTTCGGGGGCGTTGACCCACAGGTAGATGTGGTCGGGGAGTTCGGCTCGCAGTCGCCGCGCGGCCGGAAGATGCTCGGGGAAGCCGACGATGCCGACGCTGAAGCGGATGCCGCGCCGGACCAGGTCGTCGCATTTGGCGGTGAAACGCTCATACGGCGTCTGTCCGGGGTGGTAGGTGCACCACAGCGCCAACGTCTCCGAGTTCGCGTCGGCGAGCCAGTCGGTGCGGCAGCTGAGGTTGGTCTGGATCGCCACCCGCGCCACATTCGGCAGGTGCGACAGTTCGACCAGGGCGCGTCGGTACCAGGAGCGCACGAGACCCTCACCCCATGGCGTGAACAGGATCGAGAGCCGGTCCCCGGGCTGGTCGGCGACCCAGGCGGTGAAGCGTTGCAGGGCCGCGCGATCCGCGCGCAACTGCTCCCGGCTGTCGCGGCGCTTGGCGAACGGGCAGTAGGGGCAGTCGTAGTCGCAGGAGGAGAGCGGGCCGCGGTAGAGAATGGTGAGATCCACGGCGGCTCACCGGGCTTCGTAGGCCGCCATGGCGGCGTGCACGGCGGGAGAGAACAGGCGCGGGCCGATGGCGTCGGACCAGGCCAGGCCCGCGGGGGTCAGGCGCAACAGGTCCGGGCCGGAATCGAGGTCCAGCCAGCCGGATTCGGCGAATTCGGCCAGTTCGGCGGGGAAGTGGTCGGTGGGGTCGCCGCCGAACCGCTGTCGGTAGGCGGTCACGTCCATGCCCTGCGCCTGGAGCAGCGATTGCAGCAGATGACGGCGGCGGGCCTCGTCGGTGTCGATGTGGCGGCCCACCTCGGCGCGGGTGAAATCGGTTGTCCGCGTGTATTCGTCGATGATGCCGCGCACCTCGCGGGTGCCGACCGCGTAGTCGAACGAGTAATGCAGACCCGAGGTGTAGGAGCGGGCCCCACAGCCCAGGCCGATCATGCCGTCGGTCTGGCAGGCGTAATCGTCGGGGCCGACCGCTGCGGCGGCGAGATCCTCGCCCCTGGCCGGGATGCGGCGGAACATGCGCATCGAGCGCTGCTCGTAGCCGTGTGCGAGCAGATGGTCGCGGCCCGCCGCGTACAGCCGCAGCCGCTGCGCGTCCCAGTCGGCGTCGGCGTTCGACAACCCCGCGGCGTCCGAAGGCCCTGCGCTCGAAGCTCCCTCGGCGCCCGTGCGTCCCAACCCGGTCAGCGGGCGCACGTACAGCGGGTACAGGTAGAGCTCCTCGGGTTGCCAGGCCAAGGCCGCGTCCAGCGACGTGCGCCAGGTCGTTTCGGTCTGCCCGTCGATGCCGTAGATCAGATCGATGTTCAGCACCGGAATCCGTGCGGCCCGAATCGCTTCCAGAGCGGCCTCGACCTCGGCGCGGCGCTGCGGGCGCACCGCGGCGCGCGCCTCGGTGTCCACGAAGCTCTGTACGCCGATGCTCACCCGCGTCGCGCCGCGCGCGGCCAGGACCGCCAGCCGGTCCGGGGTCGCGGTGGCGGGGGAGGTCTCCACCGAGAGCGGGATGGACCGCAGGTCCGCGCCCATCCGCGTTTCCATGATGTCGCAGAGCCGTTCCAGCTCACCGGCACTCAGGAAGGTCGGGGTACCGCCGCCGAACGCCGCCGCGGCGAACCGGGCCGGGCCGTCGTCCAGTGCCGCCCGGACCGCTACCGCCTGCCGTTCGAGTGCGTCCAGGTAGCGTCCGGTGAGATCCTCCGGCGCGCCGACTCGGGTGAAGAGATTGCAGAAACCACACCGGTATTCGCAGAACGGTATGTGCGCGTAGAGCGACAGCGCGTGCCGGGGCTCTCCGGCCCACAGTTCGCGCAGCGACGGCCGGTCCGTGCCGAGTGGACGGTAGGCGGTCTTGTGCGGGTAGCCGTAGACGTACTGCTGATACGGCCGTAGCCGGGTCGGCACGATCGCGGTCATGCGGATCTCTCCAGGAAGAATTGCGCGTAGGGCACGGTCCACACGGCCTCGTGACCGAGCCGGTGGCCGGTGAAACCGCCGTCTCCGTAGGCGGTTCCGTGATCGGAGCACACGATGGCGAAACACCGGCGGCGGCTGCTCGCGGCGGCGAACAGCCGGCCGATGTGACGGTCCACGTATTCCAGTGCGGCGGCGTGGGTCTCGCGGGAATCGCCCGCCTCCCGGGTCGCGCCCGGCAGATGGAACCAGTTGGGCTGGTGCAGCGCGGACACATTCACGAACAGGAACAGCCTGCGCTCGCGCGGCAACGCGGCGATCACCCGTTCGGCGCAGGCGACCTGCGCCTCGAAGGAGGTCGGCGAGGCGACGGAGAAGTCACTGTCCCAATGGCTTTCCTCGAACAGTCCCGGCAACACCGACCCCATCGGCCCGCGTTTGTTGAAGAACCCGACTCCGCCGATACACACCGTGTGATAGCCGACCCCCGCCAGCGCGGACACGAAATCCGGTGTGTCGTAGACGAAGGTGCGCCCGGCGGTGGTCTCACTGCCCTCGAACCGGGCCGCGAACAGCCGCGGATGCGGTCCCTGCGACGCGGGCGTCGGCAAGAACCCCGCGAAGATCGCCTGATGCGAGGCATAGGTGAAACTGCCCGGCGCATGCCGCTTCTCCCACCGCCCACCCGGCAGATACCGCGCCAGATTAGGCAACCGCCCCGCCGCCGCGAGCTCGGAGGCCACATCGAACCGCAGAGTATCGAGCGTCACCAGCAACACATCATCCCGCCCGACCACCTCGTTCATATCCGGTTCGGCCCCCGACCCAACCCCGGCGCTCGAGTGCGGCTGCATGGTCGCGCCCGACGGGTTGGTTACGTTGGGCAAGGTGATCGCGCCGGGTTGGTCGGTCGCGTCGGGACGGGTGGTTGTGCGTGGTTGGGAGGTTGAATCAAGCTCAGGCGCAGGCATGCTGGTCGCTTTCGGTGCGGCGCAGGATCGCGGTGAGTTGGGCGTCGTAGGTGTCGCCGTGTTCGGCGCCGCTGCCCGCCAGGCCGGTGAGCCGGGGGAGCAGGTCGCCGAAGGCGTTGACCTCGCCGACGGTGAAGCGCCGCCAGCCGGTGCCGGGCAGGAGGTCCACGCCCACGCGGGAAAATCCGGGGAAGCAGGCGGCGGCCTGCTCACAGATGCCAAGAGCCTCCTCCCAGCTGCCGCCCGCGGCGGTGATCGCCGCGCGTGCTGCCGTGAGATCGCCACGCGCGCCGCCCAAATGGAGATTGGTCATGGGGGAGCGGCCGGTGCGCACGACAGCGTGGGTGGCACGGCCGCCGATCACTACTACGCGCAGGTCGGCGCTGCGGCCGGATTGGGAGGCTTTGGGCAGCCAGCGTTCCACGTGCAAGCCGTCGGGGGCGAGGGCGTCAACCAGCACCGCCACTTCGGATTCCGTGCCGTACTTGCGGACCCGCAGCGAATTGAACAGCCGCCCATCGGGTTCCCGGTGCACCGAGGTGGTCGCCTGCACACGCCCGCCGCCCGCCGTCTCGACCGCCAGCACACCGGACGCGGACGATCCGTGCGCGAGCTTCACGAACACCCGTGGCAACCGCTGCGCGGACATCA
>NZ_JBSGBY010000130.1:0-16100 GCF_053601505.1 Nocardia sp. NPDC004722 | reverse complement strand
CTGGCGTGATCGGAATGGGGGTAATCGGCCATGCTGTGTTCAACCCTATCGCCCCGCGTTGCCGAACCCCATCGGCCCGCGTTGCCCGGCCCCGCCGGAGTGCCGGGTTATGGTGACCGGGCAGTTCGATGGCCGCTCCACCGACCGAAGGGCCCCGCCCGCTGAAAGGACCAGCCGTGACCGCGCCGATCGTGCTCAGTTGCGTGACCATCGATTCCGCCGATCCGCGCCGGCTCGCCGAGTTCTACAGCGCCCTGCTGGATTGGCGGATCATGCACGCCGAGGACGAGTACGCGCTGATCACCGATGGAAAGTCGGTGCTGTGCTTCGGTTTCGTGCCCGGCCACACCGCCGCGCCGTGGCCGGACGACGTGGCCCACCCCAAGCGGGTGCACCTCGACATGAACGTCGCCGACATCGATCAGGCCACCGATCTCGCGGTGGCGCTGGGTGCGAGCATCCCCGAATTCCAGCCGGGCCTCAATCCGGATTGGGACAATCAGCTGCCGTGGGGCGTCGTGCTCGATCCGGAGGGGCACCCCATCTGCTTGAATCTGCGCGAGTAGCAGAGGCTTTGCGGCTACCGTGTTCGCATGCCGGATGCCGTGCGTATCGATGATCTGGTCATCTCCCGTGCCACCCCGGCGCAATGGGCCGCGGTCGTGGAATGGGCCGCCGCCGAGGGCTGGAATCCCGGCGCGCGCGATGTCACCGCGTTCTTCACCCAGGATCCCGACGGGTTCTTCCTGGGGCGGGTGAACGGGGAGCCCGCCACGGCGGTGTCGGTCGTCAACTACGGCGACGAATTCGCCTTCCTCGGTTTCTATCTCGTGCGCCCGGACCTGCGCGGGCGCGGCTTCGGGCTGGCCACCTGGGAGGCCGGGATGAAGCATGCGGGCGACCGGGTGGTGGGGCTCGACGGCGTGCCGGACCAGCAGGACAACTATCGGCGCAGCGGTTTCGAACTCGCCTATCGCAGTGCGCGATTCACCGGGGTGCCGCGACTGCCGTTGCCGGACAACACCGTAACCGCGCTCGACCCCTCGGATTTCGTCGCGCTGCTGCCCTACGACGCGGAGTGCGGCCCGGCGGACCGGGCCGCCTTCCTCACCGCGTGGCTGACCGAGCCTGGGCATCGCACCTTCGCCCGGATCGTCGACGGCGCGGTGACCGGGTACGCCACCCTGCGCCCGGCCCGGGAGTCGCTGCGCGTGGGCCCGTTGTTCGCGAACACCCCGCTCGACGCGCGTCACTTGCTCGCCGCCCTCGGCGCGCACGCGGCGGGCATCCCGCTGACGATCGATGTCCCGCTCGACAACGAGCCCGCCGTGCGGTTGATGACCGAGACCGGGATGCGGCCCAGCTTCGAAACCGCCCGCATGTACACCGGACCGGTGCGCGCGTTCCACCGCGAGCGCGTCTTCGGGGTGACGACACTCGAACTCGGTTGAGCGGTAGCCGAACTCGCTGGGCGGCGGCCTAATTCACCAGGCGGACGGCCGGACCCGTCCGGGGACGACCACTCGGGTGAGCGCGTCGCGCAATCGCACGGTCGCCTCCGGGCCGAGGGTCGCCGACCAGTGCTCGGTGAACCGGGCCAGCGCGGCATCGGCGGCGCGGGTGCACGCCCAGCCGCGCTCGGTGAGCGTGACGATCTTGGCGCGGGCATCGCTCGGGTGCGGATTGCGTTGGGCGTAGCCCTTTTTCACGAGTTCCTCGACCAGCTGGCTGGCGGCCTGCTTGGTCACGCCCAGATGCTCGGCGATCTCGCCGACGGTCGCGCCGTCGGGCGCCATGCGCACGAAGGCGAAGCCGTGGCTGGGCCGGATATCGGTGAAGCCGGCGGCCACGGTGCCGTCGTGGACGGCGTCGGTCACCTGCGCGGCGGCCGCGAGCAGCAGTAGCGGCAGGTCCTGTGCGTATCCGGGCATGCCTGGAATCTTGGCACTTGACAGAAAAGTCAACAAGCTTGACCATATAGTCAAGTTGCTTGACTAAAGGAGAAGGCAATGCCCGTCATCCACGCCGCCGACACCGAATCCCATGAAATGCACGGCTCTCGTTTCACTCCGCTGATTCGCCCGAGTATGGGCAGTGGCGAACTGTGCCTGTGGCGGCTCGAGATCGCGCCCGGCACCACCGGTGTCGCGCATCGCATTCACCGCGAGGAAGCGTTCGTCGTCCTCTCCGGCGGCATCACCATCACCATCGCGGGCGAGTCCGCGGTATTGACCGCCGGTGACGCGGCGGTGGCCCCGGCGGGATCCACCATCCGCCTGGACAATCCGGCCGCTGACCCGGCCGTGGTGCTCGTCAACGCGCCCGTCGGCTTCACCGGCGAACTCCTCGACGGCACCGTCATCACCCCGCCCTGGGTGAACTGACTGGCACGTCGCTCCGCTGACCGGGACCTGCGCCTTCCCCTACCGTTCTGAAACGTGTTCTAATCTGGTTGATCATCAATCGGTAGGGGAGGCAGCATGGTCGCGTTCTTCACTCGGGAGAACGGCCGCTACATCGCGGGCCAGATGGCGGTCAGCGCGTGGTCGGAGACGCAATTGGCGGGCACCGCCGTGTGCGGACTGCTGGCCCACGAGCTCGAAAACCACAGTCCGGGAACGGACTTCAGGCCCGCCCGCTTCACCGTCGATCTGTTCAGCCCGGTTCGCAACGAGCCCCTCGAATTGCGCAGCGTGATCGTGCGGGACGGGCGGCGCATCCGCGTCGCCGACGCGACCGTCGTGCAGGACGGGCAGGTGCGCGCCCGCGCGACCGTGCACTACCTCGCCGTCGCGGACGAGCCACCGGGTGAGATCTGGCAGCCGTCCCGGGAACTGCCCGTCCCGGCCACTCCGCTCGACGGCCCCTACGGCAACCCGCCCCTGTTCAAATCCGGCGACCTGGACTGGACTCACGATTTCGCCTCGGGCGTGAATTCCCTGCGCAAGGCCGCCTGGAACAACGTCCCGTCCCTGGTGGAGGGCATCCCCATCACCGCCTTCGAACGCGCCGCGTTCGTCGCCGATACCGCGAATCTGGTGTGCAACTGGGGGACCGGCGGTGTCGGCTACATCAATACCGATGTCTCGCTGAATCTCGCCCGGCTGCCCGAGGGGCGCGAGGTGGGCATGTTCGCGCAGGATCACATGTCCGCCGATGGCATTGCCACCGCGACCGCCACCCTCTACGACCGCGCGGGCGCGCTCGGCACGGTCACCATCACGGCCCTGTCCAATGCGATGCGCCAGGTGGACATGGCGGAATTCGCGGCCTCGCGCTCGTTCTCGCACGAAAGGTAACGATTCGGCAACTTGCCCTACTGGCTGGTAGGGCATCTCGTACCGTCGGTGGCTACTCGCCCCAGCCCCACCTACGAGGACGTCTATCGTGAAACTGAAGCACTGCCTGTCCACTATTGCGATCGTCGCCGCCGCATCGCTGGCCGGTCTCGCTCCCGCGCATGCCGACGGCGGTAAGTATGTGGCGCTGGGGGATTCGTACGCGGCGGGCGTCGGGATACCCACCATTCTCGACACCACCTGCTCGCGGTCGGATCACAACTACGCGCACCTGTTCGCGGCGGCCCGCGGCTACAGCCTCACCGACGTCACCTGCGGCGGCGCGACCACCGATTCGGTGACCAGCACCCAACTCTCCGCCGTCACCTCCGACACCGCGCTGGTGACGCTGGGCATCGGCGGCAATGACATCGGCTTCACCGACATCGTGCGCACCTGTGTGGAGGCGGGCACCCTCGCCACGGGTTCCGGGACCGGCAGCGCCGTCCTGCAGCAGCTCGGCACCGGAAGCACCAGCGGCAGCGCCGAACTGCTGCTGGGCTGCAAGAACAAGTACGACTCGGTGATGGCGGACCGCCTGTCGCAGACCTCGGCCAAGGTCGCGCAACTGGTCTCCGCCATCAAGACTCGCGCCCCGCAGGCCCGGGTCGTGCTGGTCGGCTACCCGCACATCCTGCCCGACAACTCCGCCCTGTGCGCGGGTCGCCAGCCGGTGCTCCCCGCCGACGTGGACTGGGCCCGCGACACCGTCATCGGCGGCCTCAACACCATGCTGAAGTCGCAGACCGGCACCCAATACTTCAGCACCTACGAGATCTACAACGGCCACGACGTCTGCGAGGCCATCCCGGACCGCTGGGTCAACGGCACCTCCATCGACAACGGCCAAGGCGCGCAATTCCATCCGAACCAGTACGGCCACGCCGCCACCGCCCAGGCGATGATCGCCACGCTCTGAGCTCAGCCTTCCCGGTGCGCCAGGCAACTGCGCACGAAGTCCTGAACGATCGGGTCGGTGTCCGCGGCGGGGCGCCAGGCGACGCCGACCCGGGTGGGGCTGAGGCCGGTGACCGGGCGATAGACGATGCCGGGGCGGGCGAAGAAGCGGGCGGCGGATTGCGGGGCGAGGGCGATGCCGTAGCCGTTGGCGACGGCACTGAGCCAGTCGTCGGTGCGGTCGGTGATCGCGCCGACGCGTACCGGGTGGCCCTCGCGTTCGTCGGTGGCGAGCCAGAAGTCGCGCCAGGCACCGGTTTCCGGTGGGGCCGCGATGAACGGCTCGTCCCACAGATCGCGGAACTCGATCACCTCGGCGGTGGCGAAACGGTGGGCGGTGGGGAGGGCGACGCAGCGCGGCTCGGTGAGCAGCCACTCCACCCTCAGCTGCTGTTGGCCGGGAAAAGGCAAGCGCAGCAAGGCGACGTCGACCTCGCCGTCGAGCAGGCCCGCGGTCGGATTAGACCAGGCGGCCGCCTGGCGCATGTCCACCCGCCAGCCCGGCCGACGCCGGGTGAACTCGGCGATGATGGGCTGGGTGGCCTCATTGGCCGCGCTCGCGACATAGCCGACGCGCAACACGCTGGCCGCCCGGCTCGCGGCGCCCCTGGTCTCGGTCAGCGCCTCGTCCCAGCTGCCCAGGACGCCCGGGACCCGGGCGGCGAGGGCCCGGCCCGGATCCGTCAGTGCCATACCGGCTTTCGATCGGGTGAACAGCGGCACGCCGAGCTGCGCTTCCAACTGCTTGATCTGCTTGGTCAGCGCGGGCTGCGACACGAACAAACGCTCGGCGGCGCGGCTGAGGTTCCCTTCCTCCGCCACGGCCGCGAAGTACCGCAGCAGCCGAGTGTCGACATCCATGCCACCAGGTTATAGATGCAGGTATTGGACGTGCGAGTCACGCACGACCAGGCTCGAATCATGTTCATCGCCTACCTGATCGCCGCCGGTGTCACCATCGCCATCAACGGCGGCATGGCCGTCGCGGACTTCGCCCGAGCCGACTTCGTCCTGGCCAATTCCGACGCCGTCCGCTTCCCCCGCACCTGGATCCCACTCGCCGGAACCCTGAAGATGGCCGGTGCCATCGGCGTACTGCTGGGCCTGCTCGGCGCCCGCCCCCTCGGCATCGCCGCGGCCCTCGGCCTGGTCCTCTACTTCGCCGCCGCCCTGATCGTCCACGTCCGCACCGGCGTCATCCGCAATATCGCTTTCCCGGGAGCCTATTTCGCGTTCGCCGCCGCCACGTTGGCCCTGGCCGTCGCGCACTAGGTCGGGCCCGCTGTTCCTCGCGCATCGCAGGCGATCGAGTTTCGCGGACAACCGCAGGGCGAAGCCCGGGGGCGGCTCGTTACCGTGGCGGGAACGTCACCACCAGCTCGGCCGCCGAGGTACTCGGCTTCTCGGCGCTGGGGGATGGCGTGAGGCCCAGGTCCCGGGCCCGTAGGACGGTCGAGATCCGGTCGAGGGTGCCGAGTTTGCGGTAGAGGTTCTCGGTGTGTTTGTGCACTGTGCGCGGCGAGATATTCAGTCGTCGCGCAATGGATTTCGCCGGTAGCGCCTCGGTGATGAGGCGCAGTACCGTCGCCTCGCGCGGGGTCAGGCCGTGATCGGCCAGCAAGGGGGCGGGATCGACTCGTTCGGCCCAGTGGGCGAATTCGCGGCGCTGCCGGTGCAGGGCGACCAGCAGCGGGCGGATGCGCGCGCCGAATTCGACCTCCTCGGCGGTGTACGCCTCGCCGGGCCGCCCGAAGGAATAGCTGCGCATCCGCTGCGGACCGGCCTCCAGCGGTATGTTCACGTGCTGCCAGGCGCCGAGCAATTCCTTGGAGCGCCAATAGATTTCGTTTCGCCGCCAGGCCGGTGCACCGAGCAGTTCCTGCGCGTCTAGGACCTCCGGCATGCCGGTCGTGTAGTAGTGCTCGAACAGCGGATGCTGATATCCGACGTCGAGCACCTCGCCCAGCGCCGACCTGCTCCAGTCCGGGCTCAGTGCGCGGATCTCGGCCGCACCGTCCTGCGGGCGGATATCGATGAAGAAGCCGCCGCTGGAGCCCAGACAGTCCATCAGCACCGGCACCAGCACCGCGTCCGGCGGGTCCCCCGACGGCTCCTCCAACAGCGCCGCCGTCACCTCGAGCACCCGCTGATACGCCCACACCGCCCCCGGCACCGAACCACCTCGCATTCGAACTCCGCGCGGCCGAGATGATCTCGCCCGCCCGGAGGAGGTACGGATGGGCCCGGCCCCCGGTTCACCGGTGGCAAGCCACAATTCGCGCTGGCATCGGTCGGGGTCCATGGGGGGGGCATGCGGCAGCCGCCGCGCGGGCCGGGCTACGGCACGGTGGGATCCCTCAGCAGGCGACGGCACATTCGGCCGTGTGCCGGTGTGCGGTCCGGCGCAGCCGGGTCAGGGCGCGGCCGGAGTCGCGATGCACGTCGAGCACCCGGATGCCGAGCGCGACAGCCGTTTCCAACGGTGAGAGCCCCACGGCCACACGCAGGGTGAGGATTTCGCGCTGCTGGTCGGTCAGCGGGCCGGGCAGGCCGGAGCGTGGCGTCTCGTAGCGGGCCAGGCGGGCCGCGCGGTGGGCGGTCGCGTGCAGGAATTCCAGGAAGTCTCGGCGCTGAGCGTGCGTGGCGGGCCAGCCGGTGGCGACGGCGGAGGTGACCTCGGTGGCCAGCCGATCGGCGTCCGGGCCCGCTCCGAGCGTCGCGCGGCAGTAGGCGGTGGCGAAGCGGCGGGTGTAGTCGAGCACCTCGGCCAGGGCGTCGCGGCGGCCGAGCGCGGCGGCGAGGGTGGACAGGGCAGGGACCGGCGGGCGCGAGTCGACCGGGGTCGGTTCGGCGGCGGTACGGGGCAACAGCGGGGAACGGCCGGGCATGGGAGGTCCTCAGGTCAGCCGGGCATTCGCCCGGTTATCGGATCTCCCCCTCTGTCACGGGACCTGAGAGCTTCATCGCCGGAGACGCGATTTGCACCGTAGGTGAGGCGCGGATACGCCTGCTTTCCAGAGTTGCCTGGTCGAAACGGTATCTGTACCTGAGAGATTCCGGGGAGGTTGCTCCTTCGGTACCCCGGGTTCCGGGGTTCTCCCGCCACGACTCATAGCGGCCGAGTATTCGATTGTCCCGGGCGAGCCTAGACGACAACCGGGTTGCTGGCCAGGGACCAGCAACCCGAGGGCATCCGAAACGTGGCCTATCTCACCGTGGATCGATGAGTTCTACCGCGGATCGCTGAGCAGCCACTGATCGCGCGGGGTGCGGCGACGCTCGCGGCGGCTGCCGACCCGCGCCCGCATGGCGTAGCGCGCGGGGGAGTCCTGGGCGGTCAGCTGATGCCAGCCGCTGCCGCCGGTGATGTCGAAGACCCCGATGTACCCGCCGGGCAGCAGCTGGAACGGCGTGGTGATGTGCTTGCCGAAATCGAACTGGGTGCTGCCGGCCGTGCGGAAGTTCTCGAACCAGGCCGGAAACACGAAGTCCGACACCAGGACTCCGTCGATCTGATAGCCGTACTGGTCCGCCTCGCAGGCGTCGGCGACCTCGTAGGCGTAGAGGCGGCCGGTGGTGCCGCTGGTGAACACGTACGCGGCCAGGTTGATGTCCGGATCGGCGAGCATCTCGAGCAGCTCATGGCTCGCGGTCACGCTCCATTGCAGTCCGGCGTCGAGGTCGCTGCGCGCGAACACCTTTCCGATCGGCAGGCCCTCGGAGGTGAGATCGTGGTAGCCGAGCGCCCCGGCCTGGTCCGAATCGTCGGAGACGACCAGCCACCAGGCGCCGGGCGCGGGCTGCTGATTGCTCGCCACGAAGGTCAGGTCGGCGTCACTGCCCCAGGCGGGCGCCCAATCCCGGTGCACCTGCGTCTGCAGGGCGGGCACCACGGCGGATACCTGGGCGTCGGTCAGTACGGTACTGCGGTTCAACACGGCAATATGTATGGCAGACATGGCGATTCTCGAATCTTGTAGTGTTCCCAGCCTCATCGGCGCGGCGTCATTCGATCTTGCTGCTGTCATCTTCGCGCGAAAATCACAGGGAGGCAGGCGGAAAGTGCGCATCATCGATCTTTCGGTACCGATTCGGTCCGGCATGCCGGTGTATCCCGGCGACCCCGAGGTCACGCTGCGGCCCGCGCTCACGGCGGCCGTCGACGGCGTCAATGTGCTGCACCTGGACATGGGTTCGCAGACGGGGACGCATGTGGACGCGCCGCGGCACATCGACGACTCGCTGCCCGCCCTCGACGAACTGCCGCTGGACCGGTTCCTGGGGCCCGCGGTCGCCATCGACGCGCGGGCGGTGGGCGCGGGCGGGGCGATCGGGCGCGAATTCTTCGAGGGCCGGGTGGCGGCCGGGCAGATCGTGGTGATCGTCACCGGGTGGTCGCGGTTCTGGGGCACCCACGAGTACCTGAACCATCCGCATCTGACGGTCGCGGCGGCCGAGTATCTGATCGAGTCCGGGGTGCGGACCATCGGCATCGACGCGCTGTCGGTCGATCCGACGCCTGCCGAGGAGATCCCCGTGCACCGGATCGTGTGCGGCGCGCACGGAGTCATCGCCGAGAACCTGACCGGTCTGGCCGAACTGCTGGCCGTGCAGGAGACCGGGCAGCAGTTCGAGGTCTCGCTGTTCCCGCTGCATCTGCCGGGCGCCGACGGTGCTCCCGTGCGGGCCGTCGCGCGCGTCGAAGGCTGAGGTCAGGCCCCCGGAGTGTGAGAGAAACGTCAGTGTGTCGCATTTTGCCGCGCGGCTCACACGATCTTCGTAGACTGCTCTGGAAACTGGGGGAGTCGGGGCCCCCGACCCGCGCTCGATCAGAAGGACTCCGCACGTGAATCGTTGTGCCGTAACCACTTTGCTAGCCGTTGCGGCTATTGCGACCGCCGCGCCGGTCGCGTCGGCGGAGATCCCGCTCATCGATGTCTCCACGAGCACGACCACTCCGGCCACCACCACGCCGGGCGCGACCACTCCGGCCCCCACCTCGACCGATCCGGCCCCCAACGATCCGATGGAGGCCAACGTCACCGGATCCTCGGGCCTCAAGCTGGGCGGCGCGTTCGGCTCGGCGAGCACCGGATCCGCCGGACCGGGCGGCCCGTGCACGGTGCTCGGCACGGCGTCCGCGCTCTCGGGCTTCGCGGCGCTGGGCTGCGACGGCTTCAAGAGCAACAACATCCAGACCAACCCCAACCAGGTGCCGGGCACTACGAAGTAGCACCGCCACCCGGAGATTCCTGTCGAGCACGACCGAGGGGCGCCGACAATCCAGTCGGCGCCCCTCGGTCGTGTCGTCTGTCAGCCGCGGTCGGCGTTACCGGCCTTCCACTGCTCCCATGGAATGTTCCAGTCGCCCAGCCCGTCCACGCCCGAGAGCGTGCCGCCGACGGTGTTCTTCACGATGGTGATGTCACCGCGCTTGACGTTGTCGTAGACCCATTTGGCATCCGCCGGGCTCAGATTCAGGCAGCCGTGGCTGGTGTTGACCGAGCCCTGCTGGCCCACCGACCACGGGGCCGAGTGGAAGAAGATGCCCGAGTACGAGATTCGCGTGGCCCAGTCGATCGGCGTCTTGTAGCCGCCGGGCGCGTTCACCGGGACGCCGTAGGTGGAGGAATCCATGATGATGCGGTCGAACTTGTCGCCCACGATGTAGACGCCGTTGTCGGTGGGGGTGGAGTTCTTGCCCATCGAGGTCGGCATGGTCTTGATCACCTCGCCGTTGCGTTCGACGGTGACCATCTTGGTGTTGTCGTCGGCGGTGAAGATGGTGGCGTCGCCGATGGTGAAGCTGGAGTGGATGTCGCTGTCGCCGACGAGTCCGCTGCCGAGATCCCGGCCGTAGGCCTGGACCGCGATGTCGACCTTGGTGCCCGGGGCCCAGAAGTTCTGCGGTCGCCAGCGCACCTCGCGATTGTTGACCCAGTAGAACGCGCCCTCGACCGCCGGGGTCGTCGTGATCTTGATCGCATTCTGCGCGGCCTGCCGGTCCGGAATGTTCTCGTCGAACTGCACGGCCACCGGCTGGCCGATGCCGACCACATCGTTCTCGGCGGGCAACAGGTAGGGATGCGTGCGGTTATTGGGGGTGATGGTGGTGAAACTCATGGTCGTGCTGGTGGATCCGCCCAGCCCGATGGCGTCGACGCTCAGCTTGTAGGTCTTGCCGAACCCCATCTGCTCGGTCAGCTTCCAGGAACTGCCGTCCTGCGCCAGCTCACCCCCGACCGGCTTGCCGTCCGGATTGGTGAGTGTCACGGCGGTGAACTTGCCGTCCTCCACCTTCAAGGTCAGCTCGCCGGGCGAAACGCCTCGATCCCCGTCCTTGACCGGCGCGATCACCTTCGGCTTGATCAGCTCGCCGATCGGGTTGGAATCGATTGCCCCCACCGCGGATTGGTGCTTACCCCCGGACGAACACCCGACCAGCGCCAACGCCAGCACGGACACCACCGCCCCCACACCCAGCAACCGCCCCGTTCGTCGCCGACCCTTCGCGCCACTCATCGCAACCCCGTTCACGTCTCGGCGCCCGACCGCGCGCCTGTGCCGACCCTCCACGCTTCTCCCCAAACATCCGAGATCACCCCCGCCGCGTTAACAACCCTCGACCACCCGGAAAACCCGCAGCTCAAAGGGGCGATTTCACTTTCCGCACCCACTCCTGTTAATGTTCTTTCCGCACCGCAGAGAGCCCCAAGCGAAAGCCCAAGGCCCCCAGCGGCGAAACACGCGCCATTAGCTCAATTGGCAGAGCAGCTGACTCTTAATCAGCGGGTTCGGGGTTCGAGTCCCTGATGGCGCACCACCTGAAGCCCCTTGACCAGATTCTGGTTCAGGGGCTTCAGTCGTTTCAGGCCCTGAGTCTTTCGGTCCCGGTGGGGAGGTTTCTGTGGAGTCGGTTGGCAGGCTGGAGGCGTTGCGGTCGGAGCTCTCGTGTGTTTTCGAGAAGTTGGGGGCCGAGAGTTTGACCGAGCCTGATCGGGTGGAGTTGGTGGGGCGCGCCGAGGTGGTGCAGGACCGGATCGACGCGCTGCAGGGTGTCGTCGACGACGAGGGGTTCGAGGCGGGGAGTGGGCTCAGCTAGCTGCCGCTAGGGCTCGCCAGACTTTTTTGGAGCGCGAACGAGGTTGGGGGGCCGCGCATTCGATGCGGCGGCGGGCTTCGTTGGTGCTGATCCGTAGCAGGTCGGTCAGGAGGTCCGCGGTGTCGCGGTAGCCGGTGCCTGCCGCGAGGCCGCGGCGGTCGGCTTCGGCGACGGCGGCGCGCATGGCGGCGTCCAGGCGCCTGCGGCGGCGTTCGGTTTCGACGAGGGTGCGCAGCAGGTCGACATCGGCCAATTCCGGCCAACCTGCTGCGGGGGCATTCAGCGCCGGCGCGCTCGAATGTATGGTCACGCGGAGCAGCTTACCTCGTCTGTAGAACATATGTTCGATAACTTGTGTGTGGTCGGGCAGAAAGTTGGGATCGGTAGGGGACGGCCGCGCTTTCTACTTGCCGCATGACTTCTTCTCAACCTTCCGCGAACCAGCCGCAGTCCGCCGGCCTCGACAAAAAGACCAGCGCGATCCTGTCCTACGCGCTGGGGTGGCTCACCGGGATCATCTTCCTCTTCGTGGGGAAGAACGACCCCGATGTGAAGTTCCATGCGGCGCAATCGATCGTCTTCTTCGGGGCGGTCTCGGTGGTCAATATCGTGCTGAGCGTCCTCGGGTCGCTGCTCGGCGCGGTGGGGATCATCTTCAGCCTCGTCGGACTGCTGGTCGCGCTCTTCGCGGTCGTCGTCTGGATCATGGCGATGATCCAGGCCAACAACACCGGCGGCGTCCGCGCGGAGCTGCCCATCGTCGGAAAGTACACCGCCCCTTACGCCGACCGGCTGGCGGCCTCGATCAACTGAAGGGAACAGTGCCCGGCCCGACCTGTCACAGGTCGGGCCGGTTTCTGTCCGGGGGCAGCCCGGCCAGTGCCGCCTTGGCGGGGGCGTACCCGGCCTGGGCGGATTTGCGGTAGACGCGTTCGGCGGCGCCGGTGCGGCCGAGGGATTTCCATTGGTCGCCCAGGGCTTTGAGAGCGACCATGTCGCCGTCCTGTTCCACCTCGCGGTAGAGGAGTTCGGCGTGGTCGGTCTCGCCGCGGGCCTCGTGCACGGTGGCCAGGTGGATCTTGCCGAGGAGATGGCCGCTGTCGATGTAGCGGCGATACCAGTAGGCGGCCTGGCCGAGGTCGCCGGTCTTCATCGACATGTGACCCAGGGTCAGCATGGAGAGGGTCTCGCCGTTCTCGGCGGCCTGCCGGTACCAGCGTTCGGCTTCGGTTCGCGCGCCCCGGTTTTCGAGCAATCGCGCCAGGAAGGACATGGCGAGGGCGTCGTCCATGGCCGCGGCCTGCCGGAGCAGCCGCTCGGTGCCGCGGATATCGCCGCGCTTCTGATGATCGCGCGCCCGGGCCAGCAGTTGGCCGACCTCGCGCCGCTTGCGGCGGGCTCCCGGCGAACGGGAATTGTCGACGGCGACTTCCGGTTTCGGCTCGACGGGCGGCGGTTCGGCGGTGAGCAGGGTCAGTGCGCCGTCGATGGAGGGGCGTAGCTCCGGTCTCCGGTCCATCAGCCGGGTGATGAGCGGGGTGAGCTGCCCGGCGCGCGTCGGCGACGGAGCCGTCCCGAACATCACCGCCTTCATGGTGGCGTGGATGGTGTCGCGGCGGAACGGGGAGACCCCTTCCATCGCGTGGTAGAGCGTGACGCCGAGCGAGTACAGGTCACCGGCCGGTGATTCCTCGCCGTCGATGCGTTCGGGCGCCATGTACTCGAACGAACCGATCAGCGTCTCCTTGGCGGTCAGCGTGTGATCGGAATGGTGGCGCGCGGTGCCGAAATCCGTGAGCAGCACCTCGTCTCCGGCGCCGAGCAGGATATTGCCGGGCTTGACGTCGCGGTGGACCACGCCCGCCGCGTGGGCGGCGCCGAGGGCGCGCAGCAGCGCGGCGGCGATGGTGGCGGCCTGCGCGGCGGTCACCGGCCCTGCGCTGTCGAGCCGCTGTTTGAGGGACACGCCGGTGACCAGGCGCATGACGATCCACGGCGTCCCGCCGTCGGTGACGACGTCGAGGACGCGCACGATGTTCGGATGATCGCGCAGCCGTGCGATATTGCGCGCCTCGCGTTCCGCGCGTGCGACCCGCTCGGCGTGCTCCGAGCCGGACTCGGCCTGCGGTAGCAGCACCTCTTTGATCGCGACATCGATGCGTGACCGCTCGTCGCGCGCCTTCCAGACGGTCCCGAATCCGCCGCTGCCCAGCTTCTCGATCAACCGGTAGCGGTCGGCGAGCACCCAGCCCGGTCGTCCCAGTGCCGACATGAAGGCCCCCAGCAGTTCTGTGCCCCAGCAACATTCGGAACCAGTCAACCGTACTCGAACCGGGGTGTCGCCGTCCCGTGGCGTCGGCCGGTCGCAGGCCCCGGATCGACGTTATCGGCTGCGGAGATACGCGGTCCAGCCGCCGTGTTCGGTGATGTCGAGGGCGGTGGCCGTCGCATCGTGGGTGGCGGTGAAGCCGACCACGGTGCGGCCGTCGGCGAGATCGACGGCGGTCAGGGCCATCGGGGCGGGCAGGGCGGCCAGGAAGCCGCCGAGCGCGGCGGGGGAGAGGCGATACAGTTCGCCCGAGATCGGCGCGCCCGCACCCGGTTCGGTGCGCACCAGGCCCGGTTTGGGCGGTGTCGTGTCCATGGCGGTGAGCCGGTAGGCGTCGGTGGTGTGGATCGCGCCCGCGAACCGCGCGCCGAGTTCCTCGAGCTGCCAGTGCAGGGGCTGGCCGCGCAGGTGCGCGCCGAACACCGCCAGGTGCACTCCGGCGTGGACGAACAGCGGTGCGGGCCCGGCATTCCGGAGGCGGGCGGCTATGTCCACGGCGACCTGGTCGGCGAAGCCCGGCACCACGACCATCACCCCGAACGGCGCGCCCGCGGCCGTCGGCACACCGGGCACGGCGACGGCCGCCAGGTCGAGCAGGTTGCAGAAGTTGGTGTAGGTGCCGAGCCGCCGGTTGGTGGCCACCGGGTCGGCGGCGACCTCCGCCAGCGTGGGATGGTCGGTGGTGGTGGGCAGCAACACTGCGTCGAAGGGTTCCAGCAGCACTCGAGCGGCGGCGCGGGCGCGGGCCAGGGTGTCCAGGTCCGTGGCGAACTCCGGGCCGGTGGTCGCGGCGGCCGCGGCGATGATGGCGGCCACCGTCGGGTCGGCGCCGGCCGGGCGGGTGTCGAGGAATGCCCCTACGGCGGCATGGCGTTCGGCGACGATCGCGCCGTCGTAGAGCAGTTCGGCCGCCTCGAGCAGCACGGCGATGTCGACGGTTTCGACCTTGCAACCGGCGGCGACCGCCGCGGCCACGGTCTGCTCGAAGGCCGCGCGATACCCGGGATCGAGGTCGGTCAGGTTCACCGGATCGGGGATGGCCAGGCGCGGCTGCCGGGGCGCGGCCAGGCGGACGTCGGCGGGCCAGCTCCGGCTGCGGGGATCGCGGGCCTCCGGGCCCGCCATGATCGCGGCCGCCGTGACGGCGAGGTCCAGGTCGGTGGCGAAGACGGTGACCGCGTCGTAGTCCGCGCAGGCCGGGACGACGCCGTCGGCGGGGATGATGCCGAGGGTGGCCTTGAGGCCGACGATGCCCTGGAAGGCGGCGGGCACCCGTCCCGATCCCGCTGTGTCGGTGCCGATTCCGAGGTCGGCGAGCCCCAGCGCCACCGCGACCGCCGAGCCCGAACTCGATCCGCCGGAGATCAAGCGCGGGTCCAGCGCGTTGCGGACCGCCCCGTACGGGCTGCGGGTGCCGACCAGACCGGTCGCGAACTGGTCCATGTTCGTCTTGCCCAGCACGATCGCCCCGGCGGTGACCAGTCGTTGTACCGCGGTGGCGGATTCGACCGGCGCGTAGGCGAATTCGGGGCAGGCCGCGGTGGTCGGCAGTCCCGCGACATCGATATTGTCCTTGACCGCGACCAGCAGCCCGGCCAGCGGCAACTCCGCTCCCGCGGCGAGCCGTAGCTCGAGGGCCGCGGCCTCCGCGTGGACCTGCGCCCGATCGCGCAGGGTGATCCAGACTTCGGGCCGATCGATCTCGGCGATCCGGGCGTACGCGGCGTCGACGCGAGCGGTCGGGGTGAGGCGGGCGGGCACGGACGGATGGGTGCTCATTCAGTCGACTCCGATCACGGCGAGGGGTGTTCCGGGTTGCACCTGGCTGCCGGGCGCGGCGAGCACGCGCAGCACCGTGCCGGTGGCCGGACTGACAACGGGGAGTTCGAGTTTCATCGCTTCGAGGACGGCCACGGGTTCACCGGCGCGCAAGCGGGAGCCGGGGGAGACCTCCACCCGCCACACATTGCCCACCATGGGCGCTGTCACCACGGTCGCGCCCGGTGGCAGATCGGCGAGCTGATCCTCGCGGGCGGGCGGGGCGGGCGCGGGGGCGAGCGCGCGGTCGAATTCCCCGGCGGCATGCCAGGCGCGTTTCTCGGCCTCGAAGGCCGCGCGCTGCCGGTCCTCGAACGCCGCGATATCGGCGGCGTTGTCCCGCAACAACGTCAGATGGTCGGCGAGCGCGAAGCTGCCCGCACTGACCTCGACGTCCAAGCGCCCGGCCCGGGCGGCGGCCCGGTGCTCGAGCAGCTGTTCGGCCGAAACCGGTTCCCACACAATGCGATCGAAGAACCGGAACAGCCACGGGGTGCCGTTCTCGAACGGCGCGCTCTGCCGGTAGCCGGACCAGATCGGGACCGTGCGGCCGATG
>NZ_JBSGBY010000129.1:0-16145 GCF_053601505.1 Nocardia sp. NPDC004722 | reverse complement strand
CGGAGGAGTCCCGGCTCAGTGACCCGGTCCGCATTCTGCCCGGCACCCCGACTCTGGAGCGCTACCGCTCCCAGCGTCTGATCGCCTACCGGGCGCCTCCGGAATGTGCGTGGTGGCACTGCCGTTCGCACAGGTCGACCCGACCGCGCTGGCCGCCACCGGGGACGTCACCCTGGCCGACCGCGCCCTCAACGCGCCCGCCGACCTGGTGGACTCGCTGCTGTCGGTGAAATCGGTGCGCGGCGTGGCCATTCCGGACGCGGGCACCGTCGACACCGATGCCGCCACCCTGCTCGCGCACCACGGCTTCACCACCACCGTGCTCGCCGACAGCGCCGTCACCACCGGCGACGCCCGCGCCAACCTCACCGCGGGCAAGGTCCCGGGCACGCCCGGCGCCGCCCCGGCCACCGAGCCCGGCACCCCCGACGTGGTGAACCTGGCCGACATCACCGTGCCGCCGACCCCCGGCGTGAACCCGCCGCCCGCTCCGGTGACCCTGCACGCCGCCACCTTCGACATCTGGGCCGCCACCGCGCTGGCCGCCATCGGATCCAACCCGCCCACACCGCCGTTCACCCCGGACAAGGTGCGCTACGACGTCACCGTCGACTCCCGCGCCGCCCGGCTGCAGGACGCGCTCGGGGCGCTGTCGTGGACCGCGCTCAACCCGCAGCCCGGACGGCCCCGCTCGGCGCTGCTGATACCGCCCCAGCAGTGGGGAGCCAACCGCGACGAGGCCGCCGCGGTGCTCGGGCAACTGGACCTGATGCTGCGCAACAGCCTCGCCACCGCCCGGCCGCTCACCGATCTGCTTGCGCAGCAGCCGGATCCGCAGCCCTACGACCTCGACTACCTCGCGGCTGCCGCCGACGAGGCGGTGCCCGCGCACTTCGTCGAACCCGTGCACCAGCAGGCGCAGCGCATCACCGAGCTGATGAGCGCGCTGGTGGATGTGCCGCAGCAGGAACTCAGCCCGCGCGCCTTCCTCACGCCGCTGCGCGACGACCTGATCCGGGTGCTGACCCTCTCCGACCGCCGCGCCTCGGTCGCCACCGCGGACACCAATGCCCAGCGACGGCTGGATCAGGCCACCAAAACCATGGACAACCTGTTCGGCTCGGTGACCGTGCTGCCGCCCGGCGGCGTCTACACGCTCGCCTCCGAGCAGAGTCCGCTGCTGCTGGTGGCCCGCAACGACCTGCCGGTGGCCATCCGGGTGCGGTTCAAGATCGATGCCCCGGCCGAGACGAAAATCACTGATCTCGGCGAAGTGCAGCTGCCCGCCAAGGGAAATCGGTCCTTCCAGATTCCGACCGAGGTGTCCGACAGCCGAAACCTGGTCATTCCCATCGCGCTTACCACACCGGATGGGGTGCCGCTCGGCAATACGGTCTCGGTATCCGTGCGGTCCAACGCCTACGGTCAGGTGTTGGCAATAATTACGGCGTGCGCCTGCGCGCTGCTGCTCCTGCTGGTCGGTCGCCGACTGTGGCACCGCTTCCGCGGACAGTCCGATCCGGCCGACGAAGGGTTCGACCCGAGCACGCGGCAGAGTCGGCGCGCGCGTAAACGGGAGTCGAAACGACAGGAGGCACGGTGAGCGAGTACGGCGGGCCGCGCTCATCCGGCCGCGGCGAAGGACCCGACGGGCCGCCGCCGCGGCGTGCGCCCTCGGCCCCGTGGGAACGTGGCGTGCCGCCGCGCCCGGGACCGCGCAGCGGTCAACAGCCGCGGGTGCCCGGACCGCAGGGGCCCGGCTCCGGTCAGCAGCCTCGCGTACCCGGCCCGATGGGACCGGCCTCCGGCGCGCAGCGGCCGATTCCGCCGAACCCGCAAGGGGTTCCGGGTCGCCCGTATCCGGGTCAACCGTCCGGTCCAGTGCGGCAGGTGCCCCCCGGCCCCGAATCCGGGCCCATCATGCACCGGCCCCGGCAACCCCAGGGCCGACCCGACCCCGCCGCCGGGCACCGCGCCCCGAACGAAGAGCGCTATCACTGGGGACACCCCGGCACCGAAGGCAACCGGGCCGGACCGAACTCCGGCGAACAGCGCTACCCGACACCGCCGATGTCCAACCCCCGACCCGGACCGCCCAGCGGGCAACAGCGCCAAGTGCCGCGCCGCCCCGCCGCGCCCGTGCAGGTCGAGGAACGACCGGACAACTCGAACACCAGACTCGTGCGCGACTCCGGATCCATCGCCGTCGCCACCCTGGTCAGCCGCATCACCGGCTTCGCCAAACAGCTACTGCTGCTGACGGTCCTGGGCCCGGCCATCGCCTCGGCCTTCACCGTCGCCAGCACCATCCCGACCATGATCTCCGAGCTGCTGCTCGGCGCGGTGCTCACCGCCATCGTGGTGCCCACCCTGGTGCGTGCGGAGAAGGAGGACGCCGACAACGGCGCGGCCTTCGTCCGACGACTCGTCACCGCGGCCTTCACCATCCTGGCCACCGGCACCATCATCACCACCGCGCTCGCGCCGGTGCTGACCACGCATCTCTTCCTGTCCAACGACGGCAAGGTCAACACCGGGCTCACCACCGCGCTGACCTATCTGCTGCTGCCCGCCATCCTCTTCTACGGCATGTCCGCACTGCTGATGGCGATCCTCAACACCCATCAGATGTTCAAACCCGGTGCATGGGCGCCGGTTCTGAACAACGTGGTGGTGCTGGTCGTGCTGTGCCTCTACATGATCACCCCGGGCGAGATCACCCTGAACCCGGTCAAGATGAGCGAGCCGAAACTGCTGCTGCTCGGCGTCGGCGTCACCGTCGGCGTGATCGTGCAGATGGTCAGCCTCATCCCGGCCATCCGCCGGGCGGGCATCGATCTGCGCCCGCTGTGGGGAGTCGACCAGCGGCTCAAGCAGTTCGCGGGCATGGGCGCGGCCATCATGCTGTACGTCTTCATCAGCCAGGCGGGCTGGACCTTCGCCACCCGCGTCTCCTCGCACGCCGACGAGGCCGGTCCGGCCATCTACCAAAACGCCTGGGCGCTGCTGCAATTGCCGTACGGCGTGATCGGCGTGACCCTGCTGACCGCGATCATGCCGCGGCTGAGCCGCAATGCCGCCGCCGACGACACGCCCGCCGTGGTCGACGATCTCGGCTCGGCCACCCGGCTCACCATGATCGCGCTCATGCCGATCGTCACCTTCCTGACCTTCGCCGGACCCCAGATCGGCATGGCGCTCTACGGCTACGGCCGCTTCGGCCACCACGCCGGACGCCTCGGCGAGGCCGTGTCCTGGTCCGCCTTCACGCTGATTCCTTACGCGCTGGTGCTGATTCACCTGCGCGTCTTCTACGCGCGCGAACAGGCGTGGACCCCGACCTGGATCATCCTCGGCATCACCGGCGTGAAGATCGTGCTCTCCGGCCTGGCCCCCTTCGTCGTCGACGACCGGCACGTGGTCATCGCGCTCGGCGTCGCCAACGGCCTGGGCTTCCTGGCCGGCGCCATCATCGGCGGCTGGCTGCTGCACCGCAGCCTCGGCGATCTGCGCATGGCCAATGTCGGGCGCACCATCACCCGGGTCGTGCTGGCCTCGCTGGCCGGCGGCGTGGTGATGCTGATCGTGGACAAGGTGCTGCGGCTGCACCGGCTTTCGGAATCCTTCGGCGGCGTCGGCTCGCTGGTGCGGGTCGGACTGACCGCCATCATCATGTTCGGCGTGGCGTTCGGCCTGATGCGCCTGCTCGGCATTCCCGAGATCGTCGCCATCACCGTGGCCATCTCGCGGCGACTCGGCTTCACGCCGCCCGCACCCGATCTCGACCTCGACGGCACGCCGCTCGAGGACGTCCACTCGACCACGCTGCTGCCCAAGCCGGATCTGCGCGCGGCCCCGTACTACTACCGCTTCGACCCGTACCTCGACGCGCAGACCATGGTGCTGCCCGTCATCCGGCCCGACGCGGTTGACATCACCGGGACGGGGGAGTTCCCGTACCCTGTTCCGCAGGCAAACGCAACTGCTCGACCCGGCATGCCCACGGACGGTTCCCGTGGCACATCGGACGGCGGCTTCCGCAATACACCGGACGCCGGCGCGGCGGTTCCGGCTCCGACACATCGGTCTTCGACATATCAGGGCGAAGGAGGAACGAGGGTGAGCGACGACGCGGCGGGCGGTGTCCCGGCCGCCGAATCCGCAACGGCCGCGGGCGGCGGGCTCTCCACGGACACCCCTCCCACCGGCAAGTCCGGCGGAAAAGCCGGTGGCCCAGCCGAATCCAAGGCCCGCTCCGGCGGGTCCGGCGATCGCGGCGAACCGGAGGACCTACCGGAGGAGGACCACCCCGGTCCCGAAACCGGTGTGTACGAGGCTGTCTCGCCGATGATGCCGCCCATGCGGGTGGAATCGCCGAGCAAGCGCATCCAGCGCGGCCCCAAGCTGACGCCCGGCGCGTCGGTGGCGGGCGGCCGCTACCGGCTGCTGGCCAGCCACGGCGGCGCGCGCGGGCTGAAGTTCTGGCAGGCGCTGGACGTGAAGCTGGACCGCGAGGTCGCGCTCACCTTCGTCGACGCCGACCAGCAGGCCACCGACAACTCCGGACACGATGGGCCGCAGGCCATCCTGTCCCGCACGCTGCGCCTGGGGCGGATCAACTCGCCCGGCCTGGCCCGCGTGCTGGACGTGGTGCGCGGCTCCTCGGGCGGCATCGTGGTGGCCGAATGGACGCCCGGTCGGTCGTTGCGGGAGATGGCGGAGACGGTGCCGTCGCCCATCGGCGCGGCGCGCGCCATCCGAGCGCTGGCCGCTGCCGCCGAAATGGCGCACCGCGGTGGCGGTTCGCTGTCCATCGACGATCCCGACCGGATCCGGATCAGTTCCACCGGTGACGCCGTGCTGGCCTTCCCGGGCACGCTGTCGGATTCGGACGCCCAGTCCGATGTGCGCGGTCTCGGCGCGATGCTCTACGCGCTCATCACCGCCCACTGGCCCATCCGCGTCCCCGGCGTCTCCGGGACCGCGGCCACCGTCGGCGGGCTGCCGCTGGCGGAATTCGGGCCGGACGGAACCCCGGTGGAGCCCAGGACCATTCGGCCCGAGGTGCCCTTCGAGATCTCCGCGGTCGCGGTCCGGTCGATGGAGTCCAACAAGGGCGTGCGCACCGCCGCCACCGTCCAGCACGTGCTGGAGCAGGCGTCGGTGGTGGACCAGAAGACCGACTTCATCCCGGTGCTGAGACTCGGGCAGAAGCCGTCCAACGCTCCCGACGAGACCCTCGCCGATCCGGAACTGCTCGCCGCCGAGAAGGAACGCTCGCAGCGGATGATGTGGATCCTGGTCGGGCTCGGCGTGCTCGGCGCGCTGGCGGTCGGCGTCATCATCTGGTGGCTGCTGAGCGTCTTCGCGCCCGGGTCCTCCAACGCGCCGCTCAACGAGCAGCACAATATCGGCCTCACCACGTCGGCGACCCCGCCACCGAGCCCCGGGGCCCCGCAGACGCCCGCCGGTCTGCCCGCCACCGGCGGCGTGCCGGTACCGGTCACCGGGGCCACCGTGTTCTCGCCCGAGGGCACGCCCGACAACATCGGCAGCGTCGGGGCGGTGCTGGACAACAATCCGGCCACCACCTGGCGCACCGATGCGTACTTCCAGCAGTTCCCGGCCTTGAAGAAGGGCGTGGGCGTGCTGACCACCCTGGGCAGCCCCAGCAAGCTGACCAAGGTGATCATCGAATCGCCCTCGCCCGGAACGCAGGTCGAGATCCGCAGTTCGCCGACCGCCTCGCCGACCCTGGATCAGACTCAGCTGATCGGGTCGGCGGTGCTCGGCGACGGGACCACGGAGATCCCGGTGCGGGCCGACCAGCCCGCCCGGTACGTCCTGGTCTGGATCACCCAGCTGGCCAACAACGGGGGACAGTTCCAGTCCTCGATCGCCGAAGTGCGCTACGAAGCGGCACAGTAGTTCCAGGTTCCACCAAGCAGTTCCGGGGGTTTTTCCAGCGGCCGTGACGATCTCCGGCCGGTCCTTTTCTCAGCTTCGACGCGGCACATTCTGGGCGGTCATCTTCCGTCCGATTCGCCCGAACAGCCCGCCTACCAGGGCTTTTTTCGCGCGATCCATTGCTATCGAATCGTTATCTTCGATATGATCTTGCGTACTCTCGGCAAGGGGAGCTCCCGGAAACCCGCCCGCGCGGTTCCGGAGGACAGCCAAAAAACTCGGTGACGTTCGGCCGTGGTTGCGGCCGTGCCCGCCGGTCTGAGGGGATGCATTGTCGTCAGCGAACGAACTCGTGCAGGAGCGACAGGTCAGCGATCGCGACCTGTTGTCGGCCCACGTCGGCGGCGCACCGTACGCCTTCGCCGAACTGCTCCGCCGCCACTACGACCATCTCTGGCAGACCGCGCTACGCGCCTCCTACGGCCCCGAGGACGCCGCCGACTCACTCCAGGACGCCCTGCTGTCCGCCCATCGGGGCGCGGCCCGCTTCCGCGGCGACGCCGAGGTGCGCAGCTGGCTGCACCGCATCGTGCTCAATGCCTGCCTGGACCGCATCCGCCGCAACAAGCTCCGCCGCACCGAGCCGCTGCCGGAGGACACCGCGAACGAACCACGCTGCCCGCGAGACGATTTCGCGGCCTTGGAGACCGGGCTGCTGGTCGACTCCGCGTTGTTCACGCTGCCCGCCGAGCAGCGCACCGCCCTGGTCGCGGTGGAGATGGAGGGTTACTCCATCGCGGATGCCGCTGCGCTGCTGGGGATTCCGGAGGGCACGGTCAAGAGCCGATGCGCCCGCGGGCGGCAGCGGCTGCAAGCGCACTTCCGGTCGATCGACACCTGAATTGCGCTAGAACAATTGGATATCGGCGGAACCTTGTGGGGTTCCGGTGCGTCAGATACAAAGACAGGTCTGCGATTCCCATCTCGAAGCCCTGGAGGGGCAATGGAGGAAACAGGAGGAGCAATGGCGGGTACCACGCTGCCCACGCCGCCCTTCTCCACCGAACTGCTGGCCGACCTGCACGCGGGCAGCGTTCCACCCGACGAATCCGAGCGGCTCTGGCCCGCGGTCCGCCGCGACCCCGACGCCATGCGCTACCTGAACTCGCTCGACAACGTCGACGCCCGCCTGCGCGACCTCGGCCAGGACGAGCACATCGTGCACCCCATGCCCCCCGAGGTGGCCGACCGGCTCGAGGCCATGATCGCCGACCTCGCCACCGGCACCGACCGTATGGCGACAGTCACCCGCCTGCCCGTCGCACCCCCACCCGTGGTCCGCTCCACCCATCCGGCCCCGGCCGCCACCGCCCCCATCCCGATCCTCAACGGCTCGATCTTCGACACCGGGCGGCTCGACCCCCGCGAACTGGAAGAGCCCGCGCCGGAGCTCGACACGGACGCGGATACCGATCTCGCCGAGCCGCTGCCCCTCGAACGCCCCTCCCGCCGCCTGCGCTGGCTCACGGTCGCGGCGGCCGCGGCGGCCGCGGTGGCGGGCGCGGTAGTGGCCGTGGACGCCCTCAGTACCCAACCCGCGACCCCGGCCGCCAAACCGGCCACGGACGTCAATCTGGACCCCACCATGCCGCCCGGGTTCCTGCTCACCGCCATGGGCCACCATGACATCACCGGCCCACTGGCCACCGGCAACGCCCTCACCACCTGCCTACAGGCGGCCGGGCTGGACCGTCAGGTGCTCGGCTCCCGCAATGTTGTGTTTTCGGGCACTCCGAGCGTCCTGGTGCTGCTGGCCGGGCCCAAACCGCCGCAGATCACCGCGGCCGTTCTCGGAACAGGCTGCGGCGCAAACAATCCCCAAATCCTCGAGCGAGCCGACATCGGCTGAAGCCCGAGGTCGAACAGGTTCGGGAACAACACCGTTTACGCTGTTGTTGACCGACACGCTCACGCTCGAAAAATTCGAGCCAATCTGCAATTAGCTTCGGAGGGCCTCTTGAGCACGCCTGTTCGCGACCTGATCATCGTCGGTTCCGGTCCGGCCGGGTACACCGCCGCGGTGTACGCCGCCCGCGCGGAACTCGAGCCACTGCTCTTCGAGGGCACCCAGTTCGGTGGTGCGTTGATGACCACCACCGAGGTGGAGAACTTCCCCGGCTTCCGCGAGGGCATCATGGGCCCCGACCTCATGGAGGAGATGCGGGAGCAGGCCAAGCGCTTCGGCACCGACATCCGCACCGAGGACGTGGACGCCCTCGACCTGACCGGTCGCATCAAGAAGGTGACCGTCGGCGGCGAGGTGTACGAGGCGTACGCCGTGATCCTCGCCATGGGTTCCGCGGCCCGCTACCTCGGCGTCGCCGGTGAGCAGGAACTGCTCGGCCGCGGCGTCAGCGCCTGCGCCACCTGTGACGGCTTCTTCTTCAAGGGCCAGGACATCGTGGTGGTCGGCGGCGGCGACTCGGCCATGGAGGAGGCGACCTTCCTCACCAAGTTCGCCAGCTCGGTCACCATCATCCACCGCCGCGAGGAGTTCCGTGCCTCCCGCATCATGCTCGAGCGCGCCAAGAACAACGACAAGATCCGCTTCCTGCTGAACTCGGAAGTCATTGGCGTGCACGGCGATACGGCCGTCACCCACCTCGCCGTGCGCGACACCCGCACCGGCGAGACCTCCGAGCTGGCCGCCACCGGCCTGTTCGTCGCCATCGGCCACGACCCGCGCAGCGAACTGGTGCGCGGTCAGGTCGATCTGGACGGCGAGGGCTACGTGGAGGTCAAGGGTCAGAGCACCTACACCTCGCTGCCCGGCGTCTTCGCCGCCGGCGACCTGGTGGACCACACCTACCGCCAGGCCATCACCGCCGCGGGCACCGGCTGCCGCGCGGCCATCGACGCCGAGCGTTGGCTCGCCGACCAGGGTGACATCACCAGCAACACCCTCGATCACGCCGGTGCGCCGGTGGAAGTCAGTAACTAAGGAGCATGGCAATGTCCGACGCCAAGACCAGCGCCACCAAGACGGTGACCGACGCCACCTTCGCCGATGAGGTTCTGCTCAGCGAGAAGCCGGTGCTCGTGGACTTCTGGGCCGCCTGGTGCGGTCCGTGCAAGATGGTCGCCCCCGTGCTGGAGGAGATCGCCGCCGCCAATGGCGACAAGATCACCATCGCCAAGCTCGACGCCGACAACAACCCGGAGACCTCGAAGCACTACGGGATCCTGTCGTTGCCTACCATGGTCCTGTTCCAAGGGGGCAAGGAAACCAAGCGGATCGTCGGAGCAAAGGGCAAAGCCGCCCTCTTGCGTGAACTACAAGATGTTCTTTAACGACTCGCCGTAGGATGCCTGCACTCGACAGTTGCCGAAATTCGGTCCGGGTCTGAAACAATCATTCAACGCTCCGGTCGTGCGAAGGTGTGAACCGCCGCATGAGTGGGTACCCGGGTTGGCGGAAGGAAAGGGCTCTCACGCATGCACCGACTTCGTCACGGCGATACAGGACCAGCCGTAGCAGAGGTTCGGAGCACCCTGGCAAGCCTCGGGTTCCTGCATTCCCACCCCAATACCGACCCCTCGGGTCCGATCGGGGAGTACTGGAAGGACTCGGACGCGACCTTCGACCATGATCTCGATTCCGCGGTGCGCGCTTTTCAGCAGCACCGCGGACTCCTGGTCGATGGCGTGGTCGGTCCGGCCACCTACCGAGCGCTGAAGGAAGCCTCCTACCGGCTCGGCGCGCGGACGCTGATCTATCAGCTCTCCGCGCCGCTGTACGGCGACGATGTCGCCACCCTGCAGCGGCGACTGCAGGATCTGGGCTTCTACGTGCACCGGGTGGACGGCTATTTCGGGCCGCACACACACGACGCGCTCACCTCGTTCCAGCGCGAGATCGGCTTGTCCTCGGACGGCATCTGCGGTCCGGACACGCTGCGCTCACTGGATCTGCTGGGCGCCCGCGTCACCGGCGGCAACCCGCACCGCATCGCCGAGGAAGAGGTGGTGCACCGGGCCGGGCCGCAGCTCACCGGTAAGCGGATCGTCATCGATCCGGGCCTGGGCGGGCCGGACAAGGGTTCGGGCGTGCCCACCGAGTTCGGTGACGTCTACGAATCGGAGATCCTCTGGGATCTGGCCAGCCGCCTCGAAGGACGCATGGCCGCAACCGGTATGGAGACCTTCCTGTCCCGGCCGTGGGGCGCGAACCCCTCGGATGCCGAGCGCGCGGAGACCTCCAACACCTTCGACGCGGACTTGATGATCTCGTTGCGTTGCGCGAGCAATGACAGCGGCTCCGCGAGCGGGGTGGCCAGCTTCCACTTCGGCAATTCGCACGGCTCCACCTCGATGATCGGACAGGTGCTGGCCGGCTTCATCCAGCGCGAGATCGTGGCGCGGACCTCGTTGCAGGACTGCCGCACCCACGCCCGCACCTGGGATCTGTTGCGCCTCACCAAGATGCCGACCGTCCAGGTCGACATCGGTTACCTCTCCAATGATTACGACTCCGGGGTGCTGACCAACCCGCGCATGCGCGACGTCATCGCCGAGGCGATCCTGATCTCGGTCAAGCGGCTGTACCTGCTCGGGCAGGACGATCAACCCACGGGGACTTACACATTCGCCGAGCTGCTCGCCGAAGAACTGGCAGCTGCTGATCGCCTCTGAGGCGAGGCTTGCCGGGGGCTGGGCCCCCAAACCCCAAACAAGAACCCCTCCAACCCGTATGGGTTGGAGGGGTTTGTTTCATGTGAAACATCCGGCCCGGATGGGCCCCTAGCGGGTCGCCATCCGGGTGGGCATGGTCAGGGCCGCCGCGGCCAGGAGCTGATCGAGCGCGCGCTCGACGTCTTCCTTCCACAGGTGCTCATGATCGAGTTCCAGTCGCAGCCGCGGGAAACGGTGATGCGAGGCGACCACCTTGAAGCCGACATCCTCCAAGAAGTCGGCCTCGATCATGCACTGCTCCGGCGAGCACCCCGACGGGGCCGGGGCGGGGGAGCGCAGGGGCGTCCCGATCCGCTCGCGCAGCGTCATGGAACCCACCGCGGGCATCGGACTGGTCGGCGGATCCTTGCGAATTCCGAACGCCTCGATCGCGCGCACGCCACGACGCACCAGATCGGCCACCACGGCCGCAATGAGCTGGTTGCCGATGTCGTTGCCCTGGAACGGGATTTCGGAGCTCAGCGTGGTCAGCAGCACCGCGTCCGGGCTCACGGGGGAGGTGGGGAACAGTCCGGCGCGCGGCACCGCGCTGGGCGGCGCGTACAGCGCACACCCGGCCGACTTGTCCTCCACCATGGCGACCTGGCCGCAGGAACCCCACTGCAGCATCACGGTCGAGAGCCAGGCCTCCTTTTCGAAGCCCGGATCGCTGAAGTCATGGGAATCCGCCGCCACCGCCGGATCGATCTCCCAGAACACGCACCGCCGCGCGTGTGCCGGGAGTTTGTCGAGTCCGCCGAGGGTAAGTGCGGTCACGCTGGTCGACACCGCTCTGCTCAGCCTCCAGCTTTCCGATTCATCCACACTCACGCCGCATCACACGGTGCTTGCCAAAAAGACAGTGCTACGCCAAAAGAATAAGCGATCAACGCTGTACGCCTCTCCAGGGCCATGAACCCGAACGTCACAGTGACGTTTCCACTGCGACCCTCAGGATGGACCCAAACTAGGGCTTCGACTGCTCCATGAGACTGACGATTCGCTCCAGATCATCGATGGAGCCGAACTCGACAGTGATCTTGCCCTTGCGCTTACCGAGCTGAACCGTCACGCGGGTTTCGAAGGACTCCGACAACCGCTCCGCCACATCCTGCAAACCCGGCATCTGAATCGGCTTGCGCTTGGGCGCCGGGGGAGCGACCGCATCCGGATGCCGGTTCGCCAGCGTGACCGCTTCCTCGGTGGCGCGCACCGACATGCCCTCCGCGACAATGCGCGCCGCGAGAGCCTCCTGCGCATCGGCTCCCGCTTCCAGCGCCAGCACGGCGCGGGCGTGCCCGGCCGAGAGGACACCGGCCGCGACCCGGCGCTGCACCGGAATCGGAAGCTTCAGCAGCCGAATCATATTCGTGACGACCGGACGCGAGCGCCCGATCCGCGAAGCCAGTTCCTCGTGGGTGACGCCGAATTCCTCGAGCAGCTGCTGATACGCGGCCGCCTCCTCGAGCGGGTTCAGCTGCACGCGATGGATGTTCTCCAGCAACGCGTCCCGCAGCATGGAGTCGTCGGCGGTCTCGCGCACGATGGCCGGGATGGCGGCCAGACCTGCTTCCTGACTCGCACGCCAGCGCCGCTCGCCCATGATGAGCTGATAGCGCGGCTCCGGCAGCGACTCGACCTGACGCACCACAATGGGCTGCATCAGACCGAACTCCTTGATGGAGTGCACGAGTTCGGCGAGCGCCTCCTCCTCGAAGACGCTGCGCGGCTGCTTCGGGTTGGGGACGATCTGCAGCGGCGGGATCTCCCGGTACACCGCGCCCGCATCGGCGCCGACACCGTCGACCGGATCGGGGACGGGATGCAGGTGTCCCGGCGCGGGCGCCGGCCCGGCCGGGTCGAGGCCGATGACGACATTGGCAGCGGCGCTGCCGAGCCCGCCCGGCGTACCGAGCCCGCCCGGCGCGGTCGCCGGGCCGGTCGGGATCAGCGCCGCGAGACCGCGCCCCAGTCCACCCTTCTTCGCCTGACTCATCGGCCTACCGACCCCTTCCATCGTTCACCGCCACCGAGAAAGAAACTTACACACCGGATTGTGCGTCGGAGACCGGCGCAACCGCGTTCTGGCGCGCCGACTTCGCCGCGATCTCTCGCCCGGCATCGAGGTAGCTCATCGCGCCCCGCGAGCCCGGATCGTAATCGAGGACCGTCATGCCGTAGCCGGGAGCCTCCGACACCTTGACGCTGCGGGGGATGACCGAGCGCAGCACCGCGTCACCGAAGTGCGAGCGCACCTCCTCGGCGACCTGATCGGCGAGCTTGGTGCGGCCGTCGTACATGGTGAGAACGACGGTGGAGACATGCAATTCGGGATTCAGGTGCGCCTGCACCAGACCGATATTGCGGAGCAGCTGACCGACACCTTCCAGCGCGTAGTACTCGCACTGGATGGGGATCAGCACCTCCTTGGCGGCGACCATCGCGTTGACGGTGAGCAGACCCAGCGACGGCGGGCAGTCGATCATCACGTAGTCGATGTCGTACCCGGCGAGGTTGGCCTCCTGGATGGCGGCCTTGAGCCGGCCCTCGCGGGCGACCATGGAGACGAGTTCGATTTCGGCACCGGCCAAGTCGATGGTGGCCGGGATGCAGAGCAGCCGTTCGTTGTGCGGGCTCTGCTGGATGGCGTCGCTCACCGAGCACTCGCCGATAAGCAGTTCGTAGCTGGAGGCGATGCCCGAGTGATGCTCGATACCGAGGGCGGTGCTGGCATTGCCCTGCGGATCGAGATCGATGACGAGCACCCGCATGCCCTGAATGGCGAGCGCGGCAGCCAGATTCACGGCGGTGGTCGTCTTGCCCACGCCGCCCTTCTGATTGGCGATGGTGATGATGCGCTGCTCGTGCGGGCGCGGGATGTGGACGTTGGTGCCCGATAGCACCTGACTGGCACGCTGCGCCTCGGCGGCGATCGGCGTCTCGGTGGGGGAGATGTTGCCGAACGGGGTGCGGCTGAACTCGTCGGTGTCGAAGGGACCGCTATCGAGCATGCCGGGAACCCGGGACGTTGTTTCCCGTGAAACATTCCGCGGACCGTTGGACATAGAGGCTCCTAACCCCGAGAACTCAAAGACACGTGGCCGAGCAGAATTCGCACACCTGGCAGCAGCGCCGCAACGCTGCGTTGTCACCGAGGAGATGCGAGATGCGAGAGGGACGCCATCGCAAGTCTGTGCTCACGCTCGACGTTCACTAGCTTGCCAGTACGGAACACAATACGGAAGTTGAAACGGAAGCTTCGCGCCACGACACGCGGAATCGGCGTCTTCACAACAGTTTCGCGCGATGTTTCACATGAAACATCGCCGAATCCACGCGCGGGGAGCTTCGTCAGTGACGCTTCGAACCGGGGGTCCCGCGTCCACCGCTCTTGCGTTCCGCGCGGCGCTCGGCGCGCGCGAGACGCTCGGCACTGATCACGAAGGTGGGCGTCTCGAGCACTCCCGCACCGCATTCCAGAACCTCGGCGTGGCCCGCGCCCGCCTTGGTGAGATCCTCGCGATCGCGCTCGAGCTCCTCGGCGGCGCTGATTCCCTTGAGCGCCAGCATCCGTCCGTGCTCGTGCACCAGCGGCATGGACCAACCCGCCAGCTTCGCCAGGGGAGCGACGGCCCGGGAAGTGACGATATCCGCGCCGCCCGCCTCCTTCTTCACCCCGGCCTGCTCGGCTCGCCCGCGCACGATGAGGACATTGTCGAGTCCCGCCGCCGCCACGAACTCGGCCAGGAAGACGGTCCGGCGCAGCAGCGGCTCCACCAGGGTGATTCGAAGATCGGGCCGGGCGATGGCGAGCGGGATGCCCGGCAGTCCGGCGCCGCTGCCGATGTCGACCACGCGCACGCCCTGGGGGATGAGGTCGCCGATCACCGCGCAGTTGAGGATGTGGCGATCCCACAGCCGCGGCACCTCGCGCGGGCCGATCAGTCCGCGCTCCACGCCCGCGGTCGCCAGAGCCGTGTAGTAGAGCCGGGCCTTGTCGAGTCGATCGCCGAACACGACCGCGGCAGCGGCCGGGGGTTCGACCGGACCCGGCGCGGTCATCTCGGTCTCTGGTTCCACGTGAAACATCCTTCCGAATGAACGGCGAAGTGCGACAAGGGGGATCCGGATAAGCGTAGGGCCCCCGAGTCCATCCGACTCGAGGGCCCTACTTCTCATGTTGTCATCCGGGATCAGCCGGGGAGGACCACCACGCGGCGGTTGGGCTCCACGCCCTCGCTCTCGCTCACCACACCGTCGAGCGCGGCCACGGCATCGTGGACGATCATGCGCTCGAACGGGGTCATGGGGGAGAGCTCCTCGCGCACACCGGTTTCGAGCACGCGCTTGGCGGCCTCGGTGCCGAGCGCGCTCAACTCCGAGCGACGGCCCGCACGCCAGCCCGCCACATCCAGCATGAGCCGGCTGCGCACACCGGTCGCCTGCTGCACGGCGAGCCGGGTCAGTTCCTGTAGCGCGTCCAGCACCTCGCCGCGACGACCGACCAGCTTCGCCAGATCCTTACCGCCGTCGATGCTCACCACCGCGCGATCACCCTCGACGTCGAGATCGATATCGCCGTCGAAGTCGAGCACATCGAGCAACTGCTCGAGGTAGTCACCGGCGATCTCGCCCTCTTCGATGAGAGCTTCCTCGGTATCGGGTGCGGCGTCACTCGCGGTGTCCGCTGCCGTCGCAGCCGTCACAGTGGGGTCCCCTCCGTCGGTTTCAACAGTCATGGTTGTTTCCTTCATCTGGAGTTGTAAGTCTCTCAGCGACGCCGCTTCTGATTGGCGCGACCACGATTACCGGACCGCTTCTTGGCGGTGTTCGGCCGGGCGCCGGGCGCGGGCTTGGCACCGTTCTGGGACGGCTGCGGAGCATCCTCGACCGCGTCCTCGACACCCTCGGACTTCGCGGCCGCCGGCTTCTTGCGGACGTCGACCGGCTTCGCGCCCGGCTTCGGGGCATTCTGCGCGCGGCGCTCGAGCGCGGCCTGCTTCTTCTCTTCTTCTTCTTTTTCGATCTTGCCGAAGACGAGGTGCTGCTGACCGTAGGTCCAGATGTTGTTGGACACCCAGTAGATCAGGATGGCGACGGGCAGGAACGGACCACCGACCATGACGCCGAGCGGGAAGACATACAGCGCAAGCTTGTTCATCATGGCGGCCTGCGGGTTGGCCGCGGCCTCCGCCGACTGGCGGGCCACCGACGCGCGCGCGTTCATATGGGTCGCGACACCGGCGATGATCATGAGCGGAATCGACACGGCCGCGATGGCGACCTTGCTCGGCACGCCACCCCACTCGGCGAAGGACTCCAGTTGCGCCATCGGCTGGGTGATGAACGCCGACAGCGGAGCACCGAAGAGCCGTGCCGACAGGAAGGACTGCACATCGGCCGCGCTGAAGATGTAGTTCGCGGTATGCGCGTTCTGCTCCGCGGTCATGCCGTGGCTGCCGCCGAAACCACCGAAGCCGCCACCGCCGCCGACCCGGTTGAACGAG
>NZ_JBSGBY010000128.1:0-16154 GCF_053601505.1 Nocardia sp. NPDC004722 | reverse complement strand
TCGAGGCCGCCCTCTCCGCCGACGCCTACGGCGCCCGCATGACCGGCGGCGGGTTCGGGGGCAGCGTCATCGCCCTCGTCGACACCGGCCGCGTGGATCCCGTCCGAACGGCCGTCCGGGAGGCGTTCGCGCACAAGGGCTTCGACCCACCCCGCGACTTCACCGTCACCCCCGCCGCAGGCGCACATTGCCTCTGAACGCGAAGTCATCGGTTCGCGAACACGGAGATTCCGCGTCCCCGAGCTGAAACCGCCTGTCCTACACCGCCGCATCGATGAGCGCGACGGCCGCCCGGGTGCACAGTTCCCGCGCGGCCTCCGGCTCCAGCCCGCGCACATCCGTGAGCACGATGAACGCCTCCCAGCCGACGACCAGCGCGAGCTCCGATACCAAATTCTCGAAGGCGCTGGGGGACAGACGATCCCGCAGCGGCTCCAGCGCCCATTCGATCCAGCGGATGCGCCGGAAGCCGCGTCGCGGCTGCCCCTCCTCCGGTGGCGGGGCATCGACCGTCAGTTTCACCAATCGCCTTCCCATCGGCAGGGATCGGTGAATGTCGGCGGTCAGCGCCGCGACCAGAATGCCGATACGCTCACGCGGATCGTCGCTGTCGGCCTGCTCGATCGCGGTATCGGCGTCCGCGCTGATCAGTCCCACCGTGGCGTCCAGCAGTAGCTGATCGAGGGTGGGGAAGTGCAGATAGACGGTGCGGCGGGCGACCTCCGCCGCCTCCGCGATCTCGTTGATCGAGGGGTTCACCACGCCCCGCGCCAGCAGCGACATGGCGGCATCCACGATGGCCTTGCGGGTGCGCCGCCGCTGGGCGACCCGGCCCGGACCGCCGGTCGGCGGGGTTTCGTTCACGCGCTGCGACCCTTCCTCGATTCCGCCCTTGACACTGTTCTCGCTGCGCTTCACTATATCCACATGCACTAAATGCACAGCAGTGCATTTAACGAACGGGGGCCCCATTCATGAGTTGCGACACCCACGCCATGGTCGTGGTGCACCGCGCCTTCACCCGCGAATTCCGGCTGCTCGGCGAAATCGCCACGGTGACACCGGCATCGGATGGCGAGCAGATCCGCCGGGTGGTGCGCCACGGCCGCGAGATGCTGACCGCGCTACACCACCATCACCACTCCGAGGACGAATTGGTCTGGCCGCGACTGCGTTCCGCGGGCGTGGACATCGCCCTCCTCGATGCCATGGAGACCCAGCACGACGGCATCTCCACCGCCATGGACGCCCTCGACGCGGCGCTCACCGGCTGGGAATCCGACCCGGCGGCGGGTGACACGGTCACCGTCGCCGCGGCTCGCCTACACCTGGTGCTGAGTGAACACCTGCACGAGGAAGAACAAACGGTGCTGCCGCTCGTGGCGACCATCCTCACCGAACCCCAATGGGCGGAACTGGGCGAGCGCGGCATGGTGTCGCTCCCCAAGCGCCGCGCCCTGGTGTTCCTCGGTCACATTCTCGAAGAGGCCGATCCCACCGAACGCGTCACCTTCCTCGCCGACATCCCGGCGCCGGTCCGCCTGCTCTACCGCTTCCTCGGCGCTCCGGCGCACGCCCGCGAAACCCGGGTGCTGCGCCGCGATCTCGACCCGTCACTCACGGAAAGGACGGCGTCATGACGTATCTCGTCGTTGACCAGCGGGTTCAGGACGTAACCCGCTGGCGGACAGCGTTCTCCGGCGGCACCGAACGCCGCCGCGCGGCGGGCGGCGAACTGGTCCTGGTTCTCACCGACCCGTCCGACCCGCAGCGCCTGCTGGTCATCGTGAAATTCGATTCCCCGGCCCAGGCCGCTGCCTGGCGCACCCGGCCCGGCGCGGAACACGAAATCGCCTCCGGCGGAGTCCTTCCCGACTCGGTGACGGTCCGCATCCTCGACCGCCTGCCGATGCCCGCCGGAGCCATCCCACCGAAATAACGGGGGGTGGGATGGCCCCGGCGGGCCGATCGACTACTTCGCGGGATTGATCGACGGCTGGCTGATCGTGGTGAAGTACTGCACCGCGGCGGCGATGGCCACCGGGGCGGTGACCAGCACCTGGCCGGCGATGGTACCGAGGAAGCCGACGGCGGCCGCGCCGATCAGGCAGCCGGTGCCCGCCGCACCGAGCAGCGGGACGAACATGGCGGCCAGGATTCCGGCCGAACCGAGGGTGACCAGGCCGGCCGCGCCGATCCCGCCGAGCAGGCACCCCAGGGCCGCGCCGCCGAGGCCACCGGCGAGCGTGCCGATGGTGGCGCCCATCGAGACAGTGCTGCTCATCCGGCTCCAGGCCGCGACCTCCCGGTCGTAGTCGCTCTTGAACGGCGCGCTGTTCTCGAACGGCAGCGCGACCGGCCGGTAGACGGCGTGCTCGGTGTCGATCCGCGGGGTCAGCGTGGCGACGCGATCGTGGATGTCGGCGGTCACGGGGAAGACGAAATCGTCCACCCGCACCGACAATTCGGTGCCCGCCACGGTGGTCCCGTCGGCAGCCTTGATCTTGAAGACACCGTTGTCCACCACCAGCGCCCCGGCATCCGTGCGGATGACCAGGTCCCTCTCGCCGGCGGTGGCGGTGTAGTACACGACACCCGCGTCGGAGGGCGCGGGCGCGGCGTTCACGGTTCCGGCGGTCACCCCGAGCGCGGTCGTCACCAGGGCAGCGGAAACGGCAAACGTGTTGAGCTTCATCAGGTTCGGTCTTTCGTCAGTGCGGGTCAGGGTCCGCACGAATGGACACGGTCAGCTACTCGACTGCCGACCGCGACAAGATGTGACAGCCCGGCGGCACGGCCCGGAGGCCGTGTCGCTCAGCTGTTTCGAAATAAGGGCTGGGCCCTTGTGGAGTAGGGCTAGGCGCGAGCGCGCAGGCGGGCTCCCACACCCACCAGCACGTCGATCACCAGGAAACCCAGCAGTGGAATGCCGATCATGGGCGCGAACCAGCCGATCACCAGCGCAACCGCCGCCAACGGCACGAGCACGATCAGCGGAGTCCGCGCCAGGGCCCGGCGCGGTGCGCGCCCGGCCGTGAACGTGGACTCCTTGGTCGGGCGGCGACGCCACCACATGAGGTAACCGCGCACGATCACCGTGCCGAGACCGACCATGACGGCCAGCAGCAACAGCTGATTGACCAGGCCGAACATCAGGCCCATGTGGAACTGGATGCCCCAGTTGGTGAGCTTGGCCATCAGCGGCCACTGCGAATACGGCAGCTTGTCGGTGACATTGCCGGTGGCGCCGTCCACCGCGATGGCGTCGCGGGTGTACTGGCCGGGCTTGCGCAACTCCTGCGCCACGAAGGCGGTGCCGTCCGCCGCCGGAATGCTGATCTCCAGCGGGCCGGTCAGACCGTTGGCGCGGGCGACCCCGTACACGGTGTCGGTCAACGCCGCCCGGTCGGCCGATGGCATGGGCATGGCCGCACCGCCACCGTGATGGTCGTGCTCACCGCCCGCGGGCATGGCCGGACCGGTCGCGCCGGGCAGCTTCGTACTGACCGCGGGCGTGGTCCAGCTCATCGCCTGCCGCAACTCGGTGACGTTCTCACCCGCGTACTTCGACCAGGTCATCCCGGTCGCCGACAGCAGCAGGAGCACCGGCAGAATCCAGACGCCCACCACCGCATGCCAATTCAGCGTGCGGGCCCGGGGCCGCGACCGATCCGGGCGCAGCAGCCAAGCGGCCGAGCGCTTCTCGCGTCGCGCCCGTACCCGCCGATACCAGAGCACCAGTCCGGCCAGCGCGACCAGCCACAGCCAGGAGGCCGCGATCTCGCTGTAGTAGCGACCGAAGTCACCGAGATGCAGGTTGATGTGCAGCTTGTCGATCCAGGTCCGCAGGGGCAGCGCGCCCGAGCTGCCGTAGACGACGCTGTCGCCCACCGGCCGCGCGGTCACGGGATCGACGAACACGGCACGCCGTTCGGAGTCGCCAAGCGACGGATCGCTGAACAGCACCCGGGTGGTGTCACCGGCGTTCTGGCCGGGCGCGACCGCGACCAGCGGCAGCTTCGGCTTGACCGACACCGCCGCCGCGATCTGCTCCTTCAACGGCTTGGCCGGTCCGGTCGAATCGGTGTGCAGCAGCGTGCTGGAGGTGATGTTCTCCAGCGTCGGGGAGATCGCGTACAGCGCACCGGTCACGGCCGCGATCAGGATGAACGGGGCCACGAAGACGCCCGCGTAGAAGTGCAGTCGCAGCATGAGCGCCTGGAAGGCGTTGCCCGCGCTGCGTTTCGGGGTGGCGGGGGACGACGGTTGGTCCGTCGCCGGGGCAGGGGAGGGCGGCGGTGTCGAGTCGACACCGCTGTCTGTCATTGTCACCAGCGGACTTTCGGGTTCGAGCGAACACCCGGGGACGCGGATACAGGGAATGACGCATCGGGGCAGCGATTGCCACGGTGGGCCATGACCCCCTCATGTGTGCGCACGCGACTGCCATCGCCCGCGCACCGCGGTCATGGAACACCGGGACGCGCATGGCACCACCACGACGGTCGGGTGCGTACGGCGAAGTCACACGAACGTAGGTCCGTGTGCCCGGGTGAAGGGAAGAGAGTTCAGACTCGAACGAACGCGGGCGGCCCGCGGGTATGACAGGCGTCGGCCGCGAAGACCCGCAGCACGACCCGATCCCGATGCTCGATGGGCAGCCGCGGCGGCCCGGCCTGCACGGGAAGTGAAATGGGCACCGGCAGCGCCCAGGCCAGCACGGTGGTGCCGATCCGGTAGGCGGCCTCGGCGCCGAGAATGACGACGGCCGCGACACAGGCGGCCGTGAGGTGTGCGGCCAGCATGGCCGGACTCCACATCGAGGCGTGATGGTGCATGTCCATGCGATGCCCCGGTGAGCCCCACATCATGCTGAAGTGGCCCAGCAACTGCCCGGCGAGCAATGCGACCACCAGCCCGAGCGTCGTGGTGCGCAGCGAATTCACGCCTGCCACGGCGGCGCCGACCGCGGCCGAGGCGGCGATCAGCAGCATCAACGGCCCGGAATCCAGGGGCGCGGCCCCCGAGATCCAGCCGTGCGCGGCGACCGCGAGGGCCCCGGACAGCGAACCGGCCGCCCCACCACGCAATACCGCAGCATCACTGCGATTGTGCGCCGTAAAGCGGCCGACTCCGATGTTCACGCGCTGATAATAGCCACGGGTCTTTTCGAAACGGAATTCGTCCCCGCCGTTAACCGGCGGGACGCGAACGGGTTTGGCTAATTCTCCGTGACTTCCATCTCGATCAGCGGCTTACGCAGCAGTTTTCCGGTGGCGTTGCGCGGCAGCTCGTCGAGGAAGATCACCTCGCGCGGCACCTTGTAGCGCGCCAGGTTCTCCTTGACGTAGTCCTTGATCTCCTGCACGTCCCGCTTGGATTCCGGACCCGGAACCACGATGGCCCGCAGCCGCTTTCCGAAGTCACGATCCTCGACGCCGACGACCGCCGCCTCCAGGATGTCGTGGCGGTTGGACAGCAGGTTCTCGACCTCCTGCGGGAAGACGTTCTCGCCGCCGGAGACGATCATGTCGTCGTCGCGGCCGTCGATGAACAGCAGGCCGTCGGTGTCGAAGTGACCGACGTCTCCCGACGACATCAGGCCCTCCACGTACTCCTTGGTGCGGCCGTCGGTGTACTGCTTGAACGAGTGCCCGTTCTCGATGAAGATCGTGCCGGTCACGTTCGGCGCGGTGATGCGCTTGCGGTTCTCGTCGAACAGCGCGATGCGGATGCCGACCGGCGGCTTGCCCGCGGTGGTCGGGGCCTTGCGCAGTTCGGCCGGATTGGCCACGGTCATGACCGCGCACTCGGTGGAGCCGTACACGTTGTAGAGGGTCTCGCCGAAGTAGTCCAGGGTCCGGGTGACCACGTCCGGCGGGATCGCCGAACCGGCCGCGAAGATGACCTGGAGGGTCTCCTTCGGGTTGTACTTGGCGAGGGTCTCCTCCGGTAGATCGAGGATGCGCTGCAACATGGTCGGCACCACGGTCAGGCCCTGCGCGCGGAAGTTCTGGATGTTCGCCAGCGTGCCCTCGGGATCGAAGCGGCGCTGCTGGAACACCACCCGGTTGCCCAGCGCCAGCGCCAGCGTGAACTGCGACAGGCCGGTGGCGTGGAAGATCGGGGCGGCCATCACCACGGTGCCGTTGCGCGGCAACGGAATCCGGTCCAGGAACTGGGCGGTAATGAAGGGGGAGACCTTGTCGCGCGGCGCGCCCTTCGGGGTGCCGGTGGTGCCGGAGGTCAGGATGACCATGCCGCCCGGCTTCTCCGGCGGGGTGACCGCGGCGGTGGACTGCCCGGCCGAGACCGACTCGATGGTCGGAATCGCGGGGTCCGCATTGTCTTTCGCGTCCACCCAGGTCAGGATGCGCGGAATGTCGGCCGGGATGGCGGACATGAGGTCGAAGAACTCGCTGTCGTGCAGCACCGCCTTGACCTTCTCACGGGCGGCCACATCGGTGAACTGCGGCTTGGCGAAGCCGGTGTTCATCAGCACCGCGCGCACACCCAGCTTGCCCGCGGCGGCCAGGCTCAACACCATGCCGCGGTGGTCGCGGCACAGCACGCCGACCACGTCGCCCGGGCCCAGGCCCTGTGCGGCGAGGCCGCGCGCGAAGGCGTTCGACATCTGGTCGAGCTGCTCGAAGGTCAGCTCACCGCCCTCATCGACGATGGCCGCGCTCTTGGCGTGCGTGTTCGCGCCGTGCACCACCGCACCCGCGAAGGGTCCGAACTTGAGCATGCTGATCGCCGACCGCGCCGCGATGTCCGGTCGCAGCGGATTGAACAGTCCCCCTCGGACCATGGCGTTGACGCTGAGCGCGGCATCGCCCGCCTTGCGTAGAACCGAGCCAGCCGATGGAAGGGCAAGTGACATGGGTACAACCTTCCGCGGTCGCGGGCCGGACGAGGCGGCCCGACGGACCGCAACATCGAGATCCAGTGCGGTGCTAACCCTAGCAAGCGCAGGCAGCGGCGGTGTGGCCGAGGTCTCCGTTACCAGCGGTTACGAATAGATGCCCCAGCTCGTGGCGGGGACGACACGGGTGCTGTCGCGTGGCGGAGGAAATTGTGCGCCGCTCCACAGGGGTGGAGCGGCGCACAACAAGAAGGAAAGGGGGACGCCTGCCGCGTCCGATATGTCGGAGCGGGGTGGGCTAGGCCGGCGGTTCGTACTCCAGGAGGACGCGGCGCAGGAGTTTGCCTGTCGCGTTGCGGGGGAGGTCGTCGAGGAAGAAGACGTCGCGGGGGACCTTGTAGCGGGCGAGGTTGGCCTTCACGTACGCCTTGATCTCGTCGGGGACGAGTTCTGTGCCCGGCTCGGGGATGACGAAGGCGCGCAGGCGTTTTCCGAATTCGACGTCGTCGACGCCCACCACGGCGGCGTCGAAGATGTCGGGGCGTTCCAGCAGCAGGTTCTCCACCTCCTGCGGGTAGACGTTCTCGCCGCCGGAGACGATCATGTCGTCGTCGCGGCCATCGACGAACAGCAGGCCGCGCTCGTCGAAGTGCCCGACATCGCCGCTGGACATGTAGCCGTCGATGATCTCCTTGTGGCGACCGTCGGTGTAGCCCTTGAACGGTGAGCCGGAGCGAATGAAGATGCGGCCCTTCACGTTCTTGGCGCGGATGCGCCGCCCGTCGTCATCGAAGAGGGCGACCTCGCAGGTGGTGGGGGCGCGGCCCGCGGTGCCGGGCGCGATCGCCAGATCCTCCGGGCGGGCCACCGTCGCGACCGCGCACTCGGTGGAGCCGTAGAGGTTGTAGAGGACCGGCCCGAACACCTCGGCGGTGCGCACCGAGAGCTCCGGGGACAGCGCCGAACCCGCGATCACGATGCCCTTCAGCGACGAGGTGTCGTACTTGTCGCGAATCGTCTTGTCCAGCTCCACCATTCGATGCAGCATGGTCGGCACCGCCACCAGCATGTCGACCCGGTGCTCGGCGATCAGCCGCAGCGTCCGCTCGGCGTCGAAGCGGCGCGCGGTCACCACCTTGTTGCCGAAAGCCACACCGGCCAGCCAGGTTCCGAAGCCGGTGGAGTGGAAGATGGGCGAGACGATGAGCATGGTCCCGCCCTGCGGGAAGTCGATGCGATCCACCATCTGCACGGTCGCCAGCGGGCTGGTGTGCTCGCGCGGCGCGCCCTTGGGCAGGCCGGTGGTGCCGCTGGTCAGGATGATGAATCCACCCGCCTTCTTGGGCGCGGGCAGCGGGGACTTGGCATTGGCGGCAATCAGCGCGTCCAGAGTCGTTGCGCCGGAGGGAATCTCGGTGCCCTCGTCGACCCAGGTCAGCACTCGCGGCAACTCCGGCGGCAGCGCGTCGAGCAGTCCGATGAACTCGCTGTCGTGCAGTACCGCCCGCACGTTCTCGCGCTCACACACCTGCGCGAACTGCGGCTTCGCGAAACCGGTGTTCATCAGCGCCAATCGGGCGCCGAGCTTGCCGAGTGCGGCCATGGTGAGCAGCAGCCCGCGGTGATCGCGGGAGAGCACGCCGACCACCGTGCCCGGCTTCACCCCGAGCCGTTGCAGCCCGCGCGCGAGCGCATTGGACTGCTCGTCGAGTTCCCGGTAGGTGAGTTCGCCGTGCTCGTCGGCCACCGCGGGCCGGTCCGGCCACATGCGGGCCGCGCGCCGCACCGCGGTCGCCGGTGGTCCGAAGACGCGGCCCTCCATGGCGGTTCGCACCGTCTCGACGGGTTTGCGCGGATCCGTCAGCCCCAGCTCCCGCAGCCGCCGCAATCCCCGTACCGCCTCCGCGGTGTGGGCTACTCGCTGCTGTGCCATTTCCACTACCGAGGCCACGCGACCACCTCCGAGTACCGAGCCGTCCGGCCCCACGGCCGGGTAGCGCCACCGTAACAGCGTGGTGTGACCCCTGTTACAGAAAATCGGTCACATAGGACATCGGTACTGATTCGAGAGATTCCCAGCCTCCGTTAACCTCACGGATGCCCGCAGGACATGCCGATCGCACAGGCTGCGGGTTCCAACCCCCAACCTGATGAGGTAACCCCATGGAACTGCTCGCCGTACTCGCCAACCTGGTCACCGCCATGAGCAGCGGAAGCGCCGCGCTCAACGGGATGTAGGCAGTACTCGTACCAACAGCCCGCCGAGGGGGTTCGGCGGGCTGTTCTCGTTTCCGGGCGCCTCTCTCCGGACGCGCTCAGTCCGCGTCGAAAGCAGTGGTCAGGCCCAGATGCGCGGTGGCGTCCAGGTCGGCGGCGACGGTCGTCAGCTTGCCGCGGATCGCGCCCACGGCATCCGCGCCCAGCGCCAAGCGCAGGGGCGGGTTCGGTGCGCCGACGATGGCCAGCACCGCGGCCGCCGCCTTGTCCGGATCACCCGACTGCTGCTGGTCGGAGGCGGGCAGACCGTCCCGGATCGCCCCGACCGTGTCCGCGTAGTCCTCGATGGCCGAACCGATGGTGAGTGCGGCGGGCTTCGCGAATCCGGTGCGGAACTCGCCGGGTTCGACGATCAGCACCTGCACGCCCAGCGGATTCACCTCTGCCGCAAGCGCTTCGCTGGCAAGTTCGAGCGCGCCCTTGGCCGCGCTGTACGCGCCGACGCCCGCGAACGACATGAACCCGCCCATGCTGGTCAACTGCACGATCGCGCCGCCGCGGCGTTCCCGCATCTGCGGCAGCACCAGCTGCGTCAGCCGCAGCGGCCCGAAGAACATGACCTCCATGGCATCCCGCAGATCGCCCTCGCTGGTCTCCTCGATCGCGCCGACGATCCCGTACCCGGCATTGTTGACCAGCACGTCGATCCGCCCGGCCTCCTTCACCGCCCGCTCGGCCGCCGCCGCGTCCCGCACATCCAGCGTGACGACCTGCACCCGATCCGGATGCGCCGCAACCACATCCGCCATGCTCTCGGGCCGCCGCACGGCCGCGACCACCTCGTCCCCCGCCGCGAGCACGGCCTTGGTGAAGGCCGCCCCGAACCCGCTGTTGGCCCCGGTGATCAGCCAACGGCGGGTCTGCTGTGCACTCATGCTCGATCCCTCTCGATGCGTCTTCGAACCGGTCGGCCCGAAGTCATGCTCTAGAGCTTGCCCCGTCGCGGCGTGGTCCGGCATGGCCCGAAGGTGGAATATATGGGGATGAGCGGAGCCCTGACCGACCCGAATCGCCGACCGCGGCCGCTACCCGACGGCGAGGCGTTGAGCGCCGAGGATCATCGGCGCGTGATCGGTGTGCTCGAATCCGTGGACCGCGCCGTGGATCTGACCGAATTCCGGGAACGGCTGCTGCTGGCATTGCAGAACTGGTTCGGATTCACCGGAGTCGCAGTGCTGCACGGAGATACGCTCGGTGAGGCCATCCAGAACGGTTGCGGCATCCAGGGCGGCTACACCCCCGGATTCCTGGCCGACTACACCGCCCGCTGGATCGACGCTGACCCCTTGCGGACCGAACAGGCCGCCGAGCTGATGCGCGAACGCGGCGTCATCCGGCTCAGCGAGGTACCGGGCGGCTCCCGTTTCCTCGCGGACTTCCTGCGCCCCAACGGAATCAACGACAAGGCCGCCATGCTGGTGGACGGCGGGCCCGCCGGGGTGCTCTATATCGGCATGGCCGTCGCCGACTCACTGCGGGTCCCCGAACGCGACCTGGCCGTCCTGCACGCCCTGCGCCGTCACCTCGCCCCGCTGGTCGCCGACCAGCTCGCCCGCGACCGCGAACGCCGGACCGCGATCTCCAGCTGGCACCTGACGCCCCGCGAATGGGAGGTCGCCGACCTCGCGGCCCGCGGCCTCACCAACCGCCAGATCGCCGAGCGCCTCTTCATCGGCGTCGACACCGTGAAGAAGCACCTCAGCCGCGTCCTGGCCGAAACCGCCTGCACCAGCCGCACCCAGCTGGCCGTCCGTTTCGCCGCCGCGTGAGCCGCTGATACGTATCGAACCGACTGAACCCGGCACCGGGGAGCCGCGCCCGCCGCAGAATCAGATGATGAGCGATCTCTTCGATTTCTCCGGCCGTTCCGTGTTCGTGGCCGGGGGTACCAGCGGCATCAATCTCGTTGTGGCTCAGGCATTCGCGCGGGCGGGGGCGTCGGTGGCGGTGTTGTCGCGCACGCCGGAGAAGGTGCGGACGGCCGTCGACTCGCTGGGGGAGTGCGGGGTCACCGCGCTGGGGTTCGTCGCCGATGTCCGCGACTACGAGGCGGTCGCGGAGGGGATCGCGGCGACCTGCGCCGAGTTGGGGGAGCTCGACATCCTGATCTCCGGGGCGGCCGGGAACTTCCCCGCCGCAACGGAATCCATGTCGCCGCGGGCGTTCGCGGCCGTCGTCGACATCGATCTCAAGGGCACGTTCAACGTGCTTCGGGCCGCCCGCGAGCATCTGCGTACGCCGGGCGCGGCGGTCATCAATATCTCCGCACCGCAGGCCAGCATTCCGATGACCCTGCAAGCCCACGCCTGCTCGGCCAAGGCGGGGGTGGACATGCTCACCAGGGTGGCGGCCCTGGAATGGGCGGCCGCCGGGATCCGGGTCAATGCCGTGGTGCCCGGTCCCATCGAGGACACCGAGGGGATGGCGCGGCTGGCCCCCACGCCCGAACTGACCGAATTGGTCGCGAAATCAGTTCCGCTGGGCCGCTACGGCACCGCGCAGGAGATCGCCGACTGCTGTCTGTGGCTGGCCTCCCCATACGCGTCCTACGTCAACGGCGCGATCATTCCCGTCGACGGCGGCTGGTCGCTGGGCGGCGCGTCGGAGGTCTTCACCGCCATGCGAAACCTCTTGGCGGACTGAGCCGTTCAGTGCCCGCCCGCGGCGATCTGCTTCGGATCGATGAACGATTGCAGCGGCGAGAGATGCGTGTAGGTGTCCAGCAGCGCCCGCCCGAGCGTCGCGTGCGCCTCGACGATCGGATTGGTGGCCCCGTAATTGTCGGCGTCCGGTGACTGGTCGGCGAAGAACGAGAACACCACCAGCGGCGAACCGGCGGTGTCGAACATGATCCCGGTGTCGTGCCGCTTGTCATCGGAGGCACCGTGTTTGGTGGCGAAACGCGCCCGCTCCTCCGAGGACATGTTGCGCCGCACCCCGTCGGTGTATCCCACCGACGACCAGGTCATGATCCGCAGCACCGCCTGCGTCGACTCCTTCGACAGCAGCGTCCCCGAGCCCAGCCGGAACAGCAGATCGTTGTTCTCCCGAGGCGTGGTGTAGCCCAGATAGAACTTGCTGTCACCCGGCACCGGCGTGACCCGGGTCTGCTTGAACCCCAGTCGATCCAGCGTGTCGTTGATCTGATCCCCCGACACGAACCGCGACATCAACCGCACCGCGGTGTTGTCGGAGACCTGCAACATCGTCGTCAGCAGATTCGCCACCGTGAGCTGATCCCCGAACGCGGCCTGATTCAGATACAGCCCACTCCCGTCGGCCACCATCTCCGGATCCAATGTGGTGGTGTCGGACAGTTTCACCCGCCCGGCATCCACCTCACTCATCAACGCCGTCATCACCGCCAGCTTCTGCACACTGGCCCCCTCGATGACGAAGTCCGCATCCTCCTCCACCACCGTCTCCGGCTTCCCCGACCCCAAATCACTGACCAGGCAATGCCACCGCCCGCCCGCCAGCCCCGTCACCGCCCGATACTCCGCATCGAACGCCGGCCCGATCACCGGCACCCCCGCCCGAGCCACCCCCGCCCGCAGCAACCCACCCACAGCAATGGCACTGCCGCCCAATAGCATCCGCCTACTGAATCCACGCACCGCCGAAACCTATCCGCGCAGATCACATTTCAGCAACCACGACTCGTATAACCGCTGATCAGCCCAGTTGAGGCTGGGGAATCTGCCAGGCCTCGGCCAGCCGGGAGGGCCGGAGTTGAGTTCCACCGCCGAAGTATTCGCAGAACTTCATGATCAGCGGATCCCAGCCGCGGGGGTCGACGTGCGCGGTGCCGGGCACGATCAGCTCCTCCTGAACATGGGCACGCACCACCTGAACTGTGTGCGCGGTCACCCCACCCCTCTCATCGAACGGCCGCGACGACACCACCCTGCCCTCCAGCTGGATCGGGCACTCGGCGATTCGGGGCGCACCGACGAGATCCGATGCCGCCGGGGTCAGTCCGGCCGCCCCGAACTTGTCGGGCTCGTATCGATATCCCTTCTCCACCTTGTGCGGCGTCATCTCCGGCGAGCCGCTCAGCAGCGCCAGCCGATCCACCGCGCCCGCCAGCGCCGACGACGGCAGATTCAGCACACATTCCCGCTCGCGCAGCATGTTCCGCGTCGTCTGCGAGGCGGAGTTCATGCCCAGCATGCACTGATCCCCGAGCCACCAGGCCGACGACATCGGCGCGATATTGGCCGTCCCGTCCGCATTGCGGGTGCTGATGAGCACCACCGGAGTCCCGAAATAGAGAACCTTCAAATCAACAACTCGATGCATGCCCTCCACCCTGCTGTGCGCAGCAAACCCACGCTGGCATAAATCGGACGCGGCATCCGCTTCAGGCCGATCATGCAGGACCCGATCAGCAGAGTTCAGATCGCGGAGGTGCCGCCGTCGACGGCCAGCTCCATGCCGTTGACGAACGATGAGTCGGCCGAGGCGAGAAACAGTGCGACCGAGGCGATCTCCTCGGGGCGGCCCATCTTGCCTCGTGGAATCAGGGCTTCGAAATGGGCTTTGGTCTCCGCGTCGAACAGCTGTTCCTGGATCGGCGTGGCGATCTGGCCGGGACTGAGCACATTGACTCGGATTCGCCTGTCCTTCAACTCGTACAGCCACACGCGGGCCAGCGCGTGCAGCGCGGCCTTGCTCGCCGCGTAGACGCTGTAGTCCGGCCAGCCCTTGACCGAGGCGATCGACCCGGTCATGAAGATCGACCCGCCATCGTTGAACAGCGGCAACGCCTTCTGCACAGTGAACAAGGTGCCGCGCGTGTTCAGCCCGAAAGTCGTGTCGAAGTGCGCTTCGGTGATCTCGCCGAGCTTGGCCGCCGCTGCCGTCCCGGCGCTGGCGAACAGCACATCGATGCTGCCGTGCTCCCGCTCGACCGTCTCGAAGAGGCGATCCAGGTCGGCCAGGTCGGAAGCATCGCCCTGCACGCCGGTCACATTGCGCCCGATCCGCTCGACTGCCTCGTCCAGAGTGTCTTTCCGCCGGCCTGTGATGTAGACGTACGCGCCCTCCTCGACGAAGAGTTGGGCGCTCGCCAACGCCATACCGCTCGACCCTCCGGTGATTACCGCGACCTTGCCATCGAGCTTGCCCATGATCACTCCTTCGTTCCGAAACATCGCTTCCAGCTGCAAAAACCAAGCTATGTAAACAGATTGGTGTGCTTAAGTTAGCGGCTCGCTGACCGAGGTGCAAGCTAAGTACACCGACTGTTACCCGCGCGGTAGTATCGAGCGATGACCGAGTTGGAGAAGGGCCCCCGCGGCCAACGTCGCGGAAGGGGTGCGCGCGAGCGGATCCTCGACGCGTCACGTCGGCTGTTTCGCGAACAGGGCATCAACAACACCGGTATGGACCAGCTCTGCGCGGTAGCGCAAGTGTCGAAACGCACCGCATACCAACACTTCTCCGGCAAAGACGAGCTTGTCACCGAGTACCTGAGCCGACTCGATCCCGACACCATGCCCGACGTATTCGACCGCCCCGACCTCACCCCTCGCGAACGTCTCATCGCCGCCTTCGACCCGCCGCAGCTGCAACCACCGCACGAGGTGACCCCGCTGTGCCCGTTCATAGCGGCCGCCGTCGAGATCACCGACCCCACCCACCCCGCACGCCGCCGCGCACACGACTACAAATCATCCGTCGCCACCCGCTTCACCGAAACCGCCCGCCAAGCCGGCGCCCCCCACCCCGAACAACTCGGCGAACAACTGGCCCTACTCCTCGACGGCGCCTCGGCCCGCACCCGAACCCTCGGCACCGAAACCCTCCCCACCGCCGCCACCATCGCCGCAATCCTCATCGACAACGCCCTCCCCGCACCGCAACCGGCACCGGTCGAGACCTGACGGAAAAGTGGCTCCTTGTGCCCCCGCCCAACTCGCCCTGAAAAACGAGAAACCGGCGCGGACCGTGAAGGCCCACACCGGTTTCCGTTGTGCCAGAACTTACTTCAGCTTGTCGCTCGACAGCCCCAGCACGCGGCGGGCCACGATCCGCTGCAGGATCTGCTGGGTGCCTTCGAAGATGTCGAGGATCTCGAGGCCGACCTTCGCGACCTCCGGCTATGTTCGAGATCGGTGCGTTGAGCTGCGTGAGAACTTCTCGTGACATCTATCGAGATCTGCTGTTTCCCGCAGCCGTCACGGCCTGGTGACGGCCTGGCTGGCTTGATCACCAGGGATACGGCCGATCTGCCTTGCCGGTAAATTACACTGTTGGAATTTTCATTCTTCCGGCCGCGTCATTTCAGGTAACTGCCGAACGCCGCAGCGTTTATGTGATCACGACGAAACCATGTCGGAAAGCGAGAACGGTTAGAGCTGGTTAAGGTTGATCTACCTGGACTCGCGGAATTCATCGCGAAAAGGGCGCGGCCCCATCTGATGCAACAGGCGGGGCCGCGAATTCACCTATTCACCCCCGAGATAGAAGAGGAGGGCAAGGCCATATGAGCCTACCTCCAGTTGAAGTTCCCGGCGAATCGCGGCCTCCCGAACCGCGCCGGAGGAAACGGAACACGCTGTTCGCGCTGCTACTAGCGCTCTCGATGGCGTTACCAATTGCATGGCACGACGGATGGCCAGCTGCATTGCAGGCGTTTATCTCAGTGCTGAGCCTTTTTGGAGGCGATGATAGGCCGAGCTGACCGTCGTCGTTCCGGCGACTTCTCTTCCCCTGCTTCCTCATACTGGCGGCCCTCAGTGGAGGGAGGGCGTGTCAAGGGTGGGCGAATGCCCATCGGCGTAGCCGACGCGGAGCGCCCTTGATGCGCCCGAGTGGAGCGAGACAATGGGCCAATGAGGAGGCAGGGGGCATTCCGATCGGACATCCGAGTCCGTGCGTATAGCTCCGAAGTAGTGGCAAAAATCTGGTGGATCAGGCCGGGCGAGTGGCCGGACGGTCGCCGACGCGCCGGTGCCGCAGCGAGAGCCCGCAGCGTGGACACCGCGGCGTGGCGGCGGCCGGTAGG